>JAUVLL010000274.1 GCA_030600745.1 Spirochaetaceae bacterium
AGCGGGAAGATGACACCAAAGCGGAAGATTGCTATTTTCTCTATTTTCTCACTATCCATAAGGATAGCTCCTGAAATTTATTCTCATTTAAAAATAAATCAGGACTATCCCGCTGTCACCGCAAAAGGCAGGTAGGGAGGATCACTGTCATGGTATATTCTGCGGTATTTTAACCTGTTTGTTATCTGTTTTTGACCACTCTTAATGAAGGTCGTAAAATACTCCAAAGGGCTTAACCAGTTCGCAAGCTGCCTGCTCTGAAACTTTAATGCCTTCATCCAGTACTGTTGATTCTGTCGAGGAATATCTCTTGGAAAAGGATTACCTTCTAATTTAGTTAACAGTGATCTGTTTATAATTTTATTGGGATACTGAAAGCCTGAGGGATATTCGCAAGGCCTTGCTGTATGGACTGCTCCACAATCAGGACAACGCCACCTCTTCATCCAGATTCCAGATATATATTCATAGAAGTATCTGATAACATATCCATGACCCCATAACCGGATACCTCCGCATGACGAGCATTTTTTTGGCTTTTCCCATGGATATTTTTTTCCAAGCTCTTGAATCTTTTGCAAATCTATCCGAAAAAGAAGTAACAGTGTTTTCCTCCCTTTGGGAGGTTTATGGATTTTGGGGCATGTGGTCATTGGTCTGGACACTGCTCCATTTTTTATTTTTCGGATATTAAGAATTTTAATCTAAATCAAATTATAATTTTTCTAACTCAATGTGAGAATTTTTAAGACAAATTTACTTTTTTAATTTGCGAAATTACAAATGACAGTAACCGGACTGGAAATGATCTGAGTGCTAAATCTGATGTTTCTTTTTTGAGAACAGCATTAAATTAAAATTCCAATTTAGCAATCATACCACTCCCAGCCCTTTAGTAAATCAAGATACAACCACCCCGGCAAATGTTCCGGGTAATGTTTGAATCTTTCAAGGGATAATTCAACCAGCTCCCGAAACACCCTCCGGCGCAGTGTTTTCTACTGATTCGTGATTCGGCTTTGTTGCAAACCAAAGCCCGTGGAACCAGACTTCCGCTCGTACCTCCCGGAAGCCAGATCCCGGGATGCATGGGTGAGCAGCAACGGAGTTGCGACCAGCCCCAGGGGGGAGATTAGTTTAAGATCTGATTTTTTAGCTTTCTGAAAGTCTTCCAGGGGGGCGTGTTTTTTTCCCATCACCAGAGTCGGCTCAGTATTGTGATTGAATTCTATGTATGGTTAGGGCTGTAGGCAAGGTGCTGTAGCCTCTCTTCTATACTCTTTATTATTATTTATTTATATTTATTTTATTTATTCTATTTATTCTATTCATTAAAGTAAAGAATAGAAATATATAATAAAGAGTAGTATTAGAAGGAAAGAGAAAGGCAGTGTTTCTGTACCATTTTTTGAGCTTAATGAACGGTTAATTGCCATCTGGATAGGGGGTATTGGGGGAAAGTTCCGGACATAATCAGCAGATAAGGAATATTTATGGGAATTTACTGTTATAAATACATATAATTATTCTATTTTTTCGTAAATTTAGTTATCATTTTAAACCTAAAAACCACTATTTTAGGGTAATTTTAATCATCAATTAATCTATTTTCAGGGGAAAAACATACAAAATTAAGTTTTTTGAGCCTTCAAATCAATACGATTATAAACAAGAATACTAGTATAATTTAGTCAAAAAGATACTGGAAATAACTCCAATATATTTTTGAAAAACAGTGTCATACCCTTCTCAGGGTATAACACTGTAATAACTATAAAACTAAACTTTAAGGCACTGTAACAGTAACCGCTGTTGACCAGCCACCTGTTAATTCACTCACAACATAAAGATCATAAATCCCGGATGAGAAAATTATATCATCCCCCGAATCAGGATCTGCTATAGCTGCAAATGATCCGTCATCCATCAGTATAGACATTCCAAGCAGAGTATCTTCGGCTGGCATAACACCGGAAGTTATTGCAAATACATATAAAGTAGGACTTCCTCCCTGCCATGTGCCTGAATCGCCGGCATCTGCAGAACCATAAATCGTGCTCCCTGAAACAACAATATTAGGAACATTCAGCGGAGAAGGCGGCGAAGTATATGTCATAGGGAATGGAGTACTTACACATATATTCCCTGTGGGGTCCTCTATATTTGAAACTGTCAGGGTTAGAGTATCTCCATCTGTTAAAGTTTCATCAAGTGTTAGATATACAGTACTGGAAGACTCCAATGCAGCTGATGCTACAGCAGCACTGTTGCCTGTCTGATCTGAGATTACATAATTTGCTATGGTCTCTGCAGTAGCCTGAGTTACCTCTTCAGAAAAAGTTACTATTATTTGTGTTGAAGAAAAAAACATTGTACCATCAGGTTCCGGAGCAGTAGCGTCAGCTACAACAGTAAGAACAAAGGAATCCGTAAATCCGCCATCTTCTGTCGTTACCGTTATTGTACTGGTACCGACACTTTCTCCTGTAATATCCACCCATCCACCATAACCTGTGACTACAGATGCTACAGCAGGGGCTGAACTACTTATTGTATAATTTTGATTACTTGCATCCCAGGGCAGAAAATCGATATAATAATCTTCAAAGAGGCTGTTCACCTCAACCTCATCAACAGGATCTGCATATCGCACTATACTTACTCCAGTTACAGGTACTTCAACTGTAACGTTGCAACCTGCACTAAAACCGCCATCTGCAGTTGTTACTGCTATGGTAGTTGTACCACCCGAAACGCCTGTTACAAGCCCAGTTGCGCTCACGGTTGCCACAAACTCATCACCGGATACCCATGTAACATTTTGATTTGAAGCACTGACAGGAGCTATGGTCGCTGTAAGCTGTACTGTCTCAGCTGCATTAATTGTAGTGGATGTAATGTCCAGTGTAACACCTGTTACTGCCTCCAGAACTGTCAAAGTGCATGTATCTGTAAATAATCCATCTACGCTGGTTACTGTTATAACAGCAGTACCGCCTGCAACAGCTGTTACAAGGCCTGCTGAACTAACTGTTGCCACAGCTTCATCATCAGATGCCCAGGTAACGTTTTGGTTTGTAGCATCGACAGGAACTATGGTTTCAGTGAGCTGTACTGTCTCAGTTGCATTTATTGTTGTGGATGTTATATCCAGAGTAACTCCGGTTACAGCTTCTGAAACAGATGTTATTGTTATACCGCAGCTTGCTGTAAAAGATCCATCTGCAGTAGTTACTGTTACAGTGGCAGAACCATCTCCAACACCTACTACAAGGCCTCCAGTTACGGTTGCAACTGCATTATCACTGGATGTCCAGCTTATACTTTGATCTGTTGCATTAGATGGTGATATTGTTGCTGTTAACTGTTCACTGTTTCCATTTAAAATAGTTGTATTTGCTTTATTTAGTGAAACTCCTGTAACATGTATTGAGGTATCAACAGGATCAGGATCCGGGGTTGCTGCTGCAGGGCATCCTGTAAATACTGCAATCATAATTACTGCAGTAATCAATATGCATAATTTGATTAAACCTTTTGCTTTTGTTTTTTCTCTTTTGTTCATTTTTTTCTCCATTTTAGTAATAATTTAATCAATAATTCCAATGATTTAATTAGAAAGCTGAAGTAAATATAAAGTTATCTGGAAAAGGAAATTTCTGGATTAATTTTTGTTTTGATAACTCAAATTGATTTGCAAAGTATATATTTGATTTTATACCCTTAAAATAATTGCGTGGCATACCGGCAAAATCACCCATATAAGTAGCCTGTCCACTTCTAATTTCAATTATATCCATTACTTCAGTCGGTATTTCTGCAAATACAGGAGATTTACTGGAATATGAATAACTACCAGTAATGAACCCTCCGTAACCGTTTATATTTGTAGAAGTTACTCTTCTGGATGAAGTTACTTCCTCAATAATTCCAACAATTGCATATTCACCAGGGACTAACTCCAACATTTGTACATCAGAATCCCCTGAAAACCTCACATCTGTTTTTTCTTTAGTATCCAAATTCTTCAAACGGATGATAAAATCATTATCCATGAATGTACCAAACAAAAAAGAAGAATCTTCAGTTAAGATATCCTCAATACTCAAAAAATCTGATTTGGATTGAGAAGCACAAGAGAATAAAATTAAACTCAATAGAAATAAGTATATTATTTTTTTCACTCTAGTTTCCTTTTATTTCATTCATAAGGGGTTCCTGATAGCTGGTCTTGTTTATTTCCTTCAATCCAGTTCCATCTTCCATAATTGTAACCTTGGGAGGTTTGGTCGCTAGAGAAGTTTCAAATTTTACATAATAGGTTTTACCTGGCTCTGCTTTAATTCTATCAACTTCGCTTTCTCCTTCCATCTTAACTAAATCCCAGCTGGAACCAGCGTATATCAATAAGTCCTGAGGATCTGCATAAAAACTTGTGTAGTTTCCAGCCTTTAAATTTATTATCTTTTCCTGATTAATACTTATATGCATTGCAAGGGCCATTCCAAAGGCTTTCATTGGTCTATAAAGGTACACTAGTACCCCGTCCCATAAGTTCTGACATGTCTCCCGGCAATTTAACTTTCTATGAAATTTGCAGCATATTTTGATGGATCCATTTTTCAAGAAGAAACAATAATGAGTTCAGTGCACAGTTAGCATTCTCCTTTTTCC
>JAUVLL010000199.1 GCA_030600745.1 Spirochaetaceae bacterium
TCACTTTTTCTACTTAAAAAATACTTCTTATCTAATATAAGGCCAATACCTGGCGAAAAAAGCTTAGGATGCATATGCGAGCAGTAAACTTGTTTACGACCAGCACAAAAACAAGCTGAATTTATAGACATCGCAAAAGCCGTATATGAGTCTTGTCTATTTTTAATTCAGACAGTATATTGTCTTCTACGAAAGGAGCAGATAGTGAGGATATTCGCATCATTTCTCGCAGCGGCAGTACTGCTTGCTGGTTGTGCTACAACAACTACTATAACAGATAAACAGGATTTAGCAGAAAAAGAACTGGAAGCAGAGCTGACTCCCTATGAGAGTATAGGGTTTTATATGAGTATCGGAGATCCTCTAAAGGCTTTGGAATCCTTTAATACAGCCTATTCTGAAAATCCTGACAGCATAGAAACAAAGATTCTGCGTTCCTCGCTTTTATTAACAGCAGGGCAGTTAGATGAAGCAAGGTCCACTTTAAATGAAGTACTGTCTGAAGATGCAGGTAATATCAAGGCCCTGTTTAACATGTCATTTCTTGAAGGTATGGCAGGAAACACGGCTGCTCAGGAAGAGCAGCTTAATTTAATTCTCGAAGCAGATTCTGAAAATGCTGAAGCTCTCTCGTATCTTGGTGAAATATTTCTTACAGAGAAAAAGTATGATAAGGCGGAAGAGGTTTTTCAGAGGAGTATAAAATCTGATGAGGATAATGTTGTTGCCAGAGTTGGTTACGGTAATCTGCTGCTCAGAGATAAATCGTATAAAGAATCTATTAAACAATTTGATCATGTAGTGGAAACAAATCCTGATTATTCATTTGCCTATTCTGACAGGAGCAAGGCTCGGGCTGGTCTAAGCGATGCCGGAGGGGCTATAGCTGATCTGACGAAAGCAATTGAACTTAATGGTGACTACTACTGGAACTATGTTGACAGAGGGAAACTGCTTCTTTTTGTTAATGACACTGACGGTGCTTTAAATGATTTTAACAGAGCAATTGAGATTGATCCCGATTTCTTTTATGCCTACGTGTACAGGGCCGGGATAAATAAGGACGAAAATATGGATGCAGCTCTCTCTGATTACAACAGAGTTATCGAACTTCGTCCCGATTATTACTATGCCTATGAACCTCTTGCAATTATAGAATATATGAAAGGGAATTATGCCCGGGCGTCAGAGCTGTTTGAAAAAACAAGTAAAAGCTTTCCCGAGGATCCTTCATATATTCTTTTGGCAGGTATTTCCAAATATGCAGATGGAGATAAGGAAGGTGGAATTGATATTATTAAAGCATCAATGAATAAAATGCCTGGTGAAAACTATTTCTACGATATTGCCCGAATGTTTTCAGAACCCGGATATGATTCCTGTCTGGTAAGTAAATTAACAGGAGAAACCGAAAAACCGTTAAAAGTCAGGGTTTTATTTTATGTTGCTACGTACTATAAACTTCAGGGTAATACAAGGCTTGCCAATACATACTTTCTGGAAGTTGCAGATGCAAAAATATATGGAATGTTTGAAACTGATCTGGCAGAGTATGAACTTAAAAACACAACGATTGATTAGATAGAGAGGAGAAAAATCTTGAAAGAAAGTGACACTATAACTTCAGTAGTGCTTGGAAAAAGGGAAATTATTCTTGTAGGAACAGCGCATATATCCAAAGACAGCATCGATGAAGTGAGAAAAATAATTGAAGAAGAAAAACCGGACCATGTATGTGTTGAAATAGATGCTTCCAGATACAAGACCATGACTGAGGGTCAAAACTGGGAAAATATGAAGATAGATAAGGTTTTGAAGGAAAGAAAAGGGTTCCTTCTTCTTGCCAATCTGGTACTTACCTCATTTCAAAGGAAAATGGGTAAAAATCTGGGTGTAACTCCCGGTGAAGATATGAAAGCGGCTATTGAAGTATCAAAAGAAGCCGGGATACCTTTTTCATTCAGTGACCGTGAAATACAGATTACCCTTCGCCGGGCATGGTCAAAATCATCGTTCTGGAATAAGAATAAAATGCTTGCGGCTATGATATCCTCAATCTTTTCAAAAGAGGAGCTGTCTGAAGAGGAGATTGAAAAACTAAAAGAAAAAAGTGCCCTGGAAGATATGATGGAAGAGCTGGCAAATTATCTTCCTTCTGTAAAAGCAGTTCTTATCGATGAAAGAGATCAATATCTGGCAACAAATATATTTACAGCTCCCGGGAAAAAGATAGTAGCTGTAATAGGGGCCGGTCATGCAAATGGAATAGTTAAATGGCTGAATGATTTAAATGAAAATAAAGTCTCAAAAGATCTTACCGGAATTAATCTGGCTCCTGAACCCTCTAAAATAAAGAAGATTATTCCATGGCTTATCCCGGCAGTAATTGTTTCTCTTATGGGTTTTGGATTTTATAAGTCCGGCTGGAACAAGGGTGTGGAGATGTTTTTCTACTGGTTTATGGTAAACGGTATTCTTTCCGGATTAGGAGCATTAATTGCCCTTGCCCATCCACTGACAATTCTTCTTTCTTTTCTTGCGGCACCTTTTACATCACTCAATCCTACAATAGGAGTGGGTATTGTTGCAGGATTATTTGAGGGTTTTATACGAAGACCCCGGGTGTCGGATTTTGAAAACCTTCCCTCGGATATACTTAGTATACGTGGTTTTTTTAAAAATAGATTTACCCATGCTCTGGTGGTTTTTTTCTTTTCCAGTGTCGGCAGTTCAATCGGGACATTCATTGCTTTCCCGTTTTTGTTGAATCTAATCAGGTGATTTGCCAAAGATTGTTTTGATGCTTTCGGCTATATTCGCGGCTCCCTTATATATTCTGTGTAGAGACGTTGCATGCAAGGTCTCTACGGGGATCGGGCCGATGAATTTTTTAAAACCCATTTCTGCGGCGGTTTTTATTCGTCTTTCCATGTGGGGTGTGGGGCGGATTTCTCCGGCAAGGCTGATTTCTCCTGCCACAGCTGTTTCTTTAGGGAAAGGGATTCCTGTTCTCGCTGAATAAAGAGCGCAGGCAAGGGCAAGTTCTATTCCTACTTCATTGAGACGCATTCCGCCGGCTACATTCACATAGATGTCCTGATCGGTAAAACGCAGTTCCAGGTTTTTTTCAAGAACTGCTGCAATTCGGGATACCCTGTTATTATCTATCCGGTCGGAATATATCCGTGAAAAACCGCTCTTTGCCGGTACTGTCAGTGCCTGAATTTCCACCATTAAAGCCCTTGTCCCCTCGAAAACAGGAACTGCGGCAATCCCCGGAGGCATACCGTCATCCCGCTGAATAAGAAAAAGGGTAGATGGCTCTTTTACTTCTTTTAATCCTGAGGCTTCCATAGTAAAGAGACCAAGTTCATCAACTGATCCAAATCTGTTCTTTGCTGCTCTTACAAAGCGTATTCCGGAGTTTGAGTGGTCAAAGTAGAGTACTGTATCTACCATATGCTCTACAATTTTTGGTCCTGCAATAATCCCCTCCTTGGTAACATGAGCAATAAAAAAGAGAGCGGCGTTATTGTTTTTACTCCAGGTGATAAGTGCATGGCCGCAGTATTTTACCTGGTTAACTGTTCCCGGGACCTTTCCGGCTTCTTCTGCAACAACTGTTTGTATGGAATCCAGTATTATCAGTTCCGGTCTGGAATTTTCAAGGGCTTTGAGTATTCTTCCTAAATCCGATTCAATAAGAATTTCTATTTTTTCAGATTTTACCCCAAGTCGGTCGGCTCTCATTTTAAGCTGACCGGCGGATTCTTCACCGGATATGTATAGTATTTTTCCGGAATTCCCGGGATTCGTATCTAACTTGACTGAGCCTGCAATCTGCATCATCAGAGTGGACTTGCCGATTCCGGGTTCTCCGCCGAGAAGAATTGCAGAGCCTCTCATTATACCGCCCCCCAGAACTCTGTCGACTTCCGCAAACCCTGAGCTAAAACGGGGGACTTCGGAAGTGTCCACGTCGTGGAGCATTACTGAGCCTTTGGAGGAGAGCCCCGGAGATTGATTAACTACAGAACTTAGTCCGGTGACACCGCTTTCGGTTATCGTTATCTGCTCCATAGTGTTCCATTTTCCGCAGGAGGGGCATCTTCCCAGCCACTTGGGATCCTGATGACCACATTCGATACATTCAAAAACTGTTTTAATTTTTGCCATGATAACCTCTGGTAGAAATACTGTAATCCATATCTTTTTATACATGGAAATTAGTGTTTATGCGAGGGGAAGGGAATAGTTAAAAAAATTAGTATGGTATTTTTTTCTTTGTAAGTATATATTTATGTTTCGGAGGGAAACATGGATTTTAATGTAAAAGACCTTAACCTTAACGAATGGGGAAGAAAAGAGATAGTTATAGCAGAGAAAGAGATGCCGGGATTAATGTCAATACGTGCAAAGTATGGAAGGGATAAACCTCTTAAAGGGGCACGGATTACGGGTTCTCTCCATATGACAATTCAAACTGCGGTACTCATAGAAACGCTGATAGAGTTGGGGGCGGATGTCCGGTGGGCAAGCTGTAATATTTTTTCCACCCAGGATCACGCTGCAGCCGCAATAGCAGTTGGACGTATCGGAACTGTAGATAACCCTGCAGGAATTCCTGTGTTTGCCTGGAAGGGGGAAACTCTGGAAGAGTACTGGGACTGCACATACAAAGCACTGTCATTTCCAGGCGGAAAGGGACCAAATCTTATTGTTGATGATGGCGGAGATGCCACACTTATGCTGCATAGGGGCTATCAGCTGGAAAAAGGCAGTAAATGGGCCTTTGATCCTGCAGGATCTGAGGAAGAGGGTGTAATTAAGGCCCTTCTGCAGAAGATTAACAAGGAGGATGCCGGGCGATGGCAGGCTCTTACTGGTGAGTGGAAGGGTGCTTCTGAAGAGACAACTACCGGAGTACATAGATTATACCATATGAAAGAAGCGGGAACACTCCTTGTTCCGGTAATAAATGTTAACGACAGTGTAACAAAATCCAAGTTTGACAATCTGTACGGCTGCAGGGAATCCCTGGCGGATGGTATAAAAAGAGCCACAGACGTTATGATAGCCGGTAAGGTAGTAGTAGTATGCGGTTATGGCGATGTTGGTAAAGGCAGTGCTCATTCAATGAGGGGGCTTGGGGCCAGGGTAATTATAACAGAAATTGATCCAATCTGTGCGCTTCAGGCAGCTATGGAAGGTTTTGAAGTTACAACTGTGGAAGATACCCTGAACAGAGGGGATATTTATGTTACAACAACAGGAGATATGGATGTAATAACGGCCGAACACATGTCAAAGATGAAAGATCAGGCTATAGTTTGTAATATCGGCCATTTTGACAACGAGATACAGGTGGCAAAACTAAAAGCCTGGAAGGGTATTAAGCATATAAATATCAAGCCTCAGGTAGATAAGTATCTCTATGAAGACGGGCATGCAATTTTTCTGCTGGCAGAGGGGCGGCTGGTTAATTTAGGATGTGCAACAGGTCATCCATCCTTTGTAATGTCTGCTTCTTTTACAAATCAGGCACTTGCACAAATCGATCTCTGGGAAAAGAGAGATAAATACGAAATAGGTGTATACAGATTACCAAAGTATCTGGATGAAGAAGTGGCCCGGTTTCATCTTGAAAAGATTGGTGTAAAGCTGACAAAACTCAGTAAAGAACAGGCGGATTATCTGGGAATAAGTGTTGATGGACCGTATAAGGCAGAGCATTACAGATATTAAAAGGGGAATTAATCAGAGATAATTATCCCGGGGAAATGGATGCCCACAGGGGGGTATCCCTACATATCACGCCATTCCTCTGAATCCAGTAATTCATTTAATTCGGCTGCTTTTTCTGTTGAGAACTGTGCTCCATGCTGCTGGACTATCTCTCCTGCAAGAAAGGATGCCAGTAATCCGCTGTTGTAGAGGGAAAAATCCCGGCACAGACCCAGAATAAAACCGGCAGCATATGTATCTCCGGCCCCGGTTGTATCAACAGGAGCCTTACCCTTAACCGGGACAGAAAGAAGTTTTCCTTCGGTAAATATGTATGATCCGTGTTTACCGTTTTTTACAACAGCTACAGGACACAGTTTTCCCATAGACTTGGCACATTCACCCGTATCGTAGTTGTCAAAAAGAATACGGGACTCCTCTCCGTTGGCAAAGGTAATATAGGTATGATCCTTTATCAATCTTAAGAAATCTTCTCTGTTCCGGCTTACTGCAAAGGGATCAGCAACATCAAAAATAATCTTCGTATTATTTGCCTCGGCAATTTCGATAGTTTTTATGATGGCATCCTTCTGGTTTTCCGTATCCCACATATAACCGGTAAAATAAAAATAGTCCGCCTGG
>JAUVLL010000025.1 GCA_030600745.1 Spirochaetaceae bacterium
ATCTCAAGGGAGCAGTTCCCGGCGAATACTCACTTAGTATTATGCCTCCCTGTTCCAGAATTTTATGCCCGAGATCTGTATTCTCCCTGGGGTAAATATAATCGATACCGTTTCCAAGAACTGCAACTGTTCTGCCCCTTCCCTTAACAACACCGGCATGAGCGGCCTTATCTATTCCCGCTGCAAGACCGGAAACCAAATTTATATTCAGGGCTGCCATTTCCAATCCCAGATTATACGCAGCTTCGAAAGCCCCGGAGGACGCAAGCCTTGTACCAACCACAGCAATTGAAGGAAATGTGTTATCCGGAACTCCACCCTTTTTATAAAGAAGAAAAGGAGGATCATAAATTTCTCTCAACAGGGGAGGATAACTACTATCCATGTAATGAATTACTTCAATATCAGAATGCTCAATATCATCAAGAATGGTATCTGTCTCAAGTTGATACTGCAAAGGATTATAGATCATCCCTGTTAATTTTTTACACAATAACTGTTCAAGCCCCTGATGATTCAAATTTACCAGGTCACCAATCGTAGAAAAACGTTCTAAAAGAATGAGCCTTTCACTGGTATTCAACCGGGGTATTCTGCTTATAAACAGCTGCATTACATTAGACATCATAATTGCCCCGCCAAAAGAGAATCACGATTCTGCCCTGCCTGCTCTTTCATTACATCATCCCAGGCATTTTCTGAAATCTCGTTATACAGCTCTATGGCAGCATCAATATCTCCGGAAACAACTTTAAATCTGGCATATAATATTTTTGCCTCCCAGTTTTTTGGATCCCGAAAAAGAATTTCCTCAAGAAGAGGTCCTGCTTTCTCCGGTTTATCCAGGTCAAACATATAGAGAACTGATAATGCATAGAGTGCATTTGCATAACCTTTCCTGATCCTGATGGCAGAAAGATAATAGCTCTCAGCTTCATAGAGTAAAGACAAACGTTTAGTCTCGTCTATTTCGGCTCTGGCGATATTAGCTTTTGAAAGACCTGCATAAAAGCTTAATACAGAATGAGTAGGATAAAAGTCCAAAGCTTTTTCAATATTCTCATAAGCATGATTATACATTCCAAGATCTATATACTCTAAAGCAAGCATTCTGTAATAGATCCCGATTTCTGCATTGGCTTTTACTACCCTCTCAACATCTTCAGTATATTCTTTAATACCCTCTTCCAGTTCTTTAATTTTCTCTTTGGATATTTTCTCATTTTCATAATCCCCGGATTCAGTTTGAAGCAGCCTGTCAAGAGTCTTTTTTCTTGTCTCATTACAGGAAGAAAGCAGAAAAAATGTCATGCAAATTAAAACTGCACAAAATACTATTTTTTTAATCACACTTCCCCCTTACCGGCATACTGGGAAACAGAGAAAACCGGTTTATCATTATCTTCATTCAAGGGATGAAAATCATCATGATCTCTCTGGAGATCACTATTCTGTACATGAGTATATATCTGCGTTGTGCTGATATCTGAATGGCCAAGAAGTTCCTGTACTATTCTAAGGTCAGCTCCACCCTGAATAAGATGGGTTGCAAAAGAGTGACGGAGCGTATGAACTTTAGCATTAATTCCGGAGATATCTTTAATTTCTTTAAAGCGTTTCCACACACCCTTTCTTGAAATTCCCTTTCCCCGGATACTCAAAAAAATATGATCATCCTTAATACCATGCTTTACCAAAGAAGGTCGAACTTCATTTAAGTATTTACGCAGCCAGAATTCAGCTTTTGATCCAAAAGGAACCAGCCTTTCCTTACCCCGCTTTCCATTAACACGTATAAGAGCATCCTCAAAAAACAGATTTCCCATAGTTAAAGAAACAGCTTCTGAAATTCTAAGACCACAGGAGTAAATAAGTTCAAATAATGATCTGTCCCTAAGCCCCAAAGGAGTATCAATAGAAATTGAATTCAGAAAATTATCTATTTCTTCAGGTGAAAGGACGTTTGGCAATTTGCAATTCTTCTTTTGAAATTCTATTTTTTCAGTTGGATTATCCTCCCGATATCCCTCATAGTTTAAAAATCTGAAAAAAGACCTTAAACAGCTTAAACTCTTGATAATTGTAACAGAAGCGAGTCCTTTGCCATCCAAAAAAGAGAAGTACTTTATTAGATCTGCAGTTGTAATTCCTTTCAATTCAAGACTGTTTTCCAATAGAAAGATAAAAAATCTATCAATTTCCCTGCCATAAGTCTCACGCGTAAGATGCGAAAGCCTTAACTCGAGAAAAAGATAATCATCATATTCCTTTCTAACAGTTTTACTATTCATTTACCCTTCCTGACCGACTGCCTTTTTTTCACGCAGAATTGTAGGTATCCCCAGATCAACTTCAGTTCTATTTCTTCCGGATAAATAACTTCCGGGACTACCACCATGGGAGAGCCCCTTCTGCATATTAAGCCAGTCTTTGTATTTGATCACATCATCCTGAGGCTGCTCCTGTTCCTCGGATACAGTAATACTTGAATCATTGTTAAAACCGGTTGCCACAACTGTAACCTGAACCTGATCCGCCATGCTTACATCAATAGTCTGACCCGGAATTATTAATGCATCTTCATCAGCATTTGCAGTAACAATTTTTATTACTTCGTCATATTCAGAAAGTGAAAAATCCTCACCACCTGTAATATTCACAAGAATACCCCTGGCTCCCTCCATTCTTGCATCATCAAGAAGCGGATTATTAATTGCATTCGTTGCAGCATCAACAGCCCTGTTGTCACCAGATCCTGTACCAATTCCCATAAGAGCATCACCCTGACCGCTCATAATTGTACGAACATCTGCAAAATCTATATTTATTTCCCCTGTTATGGTAATTAGTTCAGAAATTCCCTGAACCCCCTGTCTAAGGACATCATCAGCCATAAGGAATGCTTCCCGTATAGGGGTACGTTTCTCTACAATCTTTAGAAGATACTGATTAGGAATTATTATAAGTGTATCTACTGCTTCCCGAAGTTTTTTTATTCCCTCCTCAGCCAGCTTCATCTTCTTCTTTCCTTCAAAATCAAAGGGCTTTGTTACAACAGCAACTGTCAAAGAACCTGTTTCTTTTGCTATTTCAGCGACAATTGGTGCTGCACCTGTTCCTGTACCACCGCCCATACCTGCAGTAATAAAAACCATGTCAGACCCTTTAAGAAGGTTCTGAAGATCCGCCTTATTCTCAAGAGCTGCCTGTTCACCTATATCCGGTATCCCTCCAGCACCCAAACCACCGGTAAGTTTAGAACCTATGGGTATTTTATATTCGGCATTTGAGAGTTTAAGAGCCTGAAGGTCTGTATTTACTGCAATAAAATTAATATTGCCAAGACCGCTCTCGATCATCCTGTTTACAGCATTACTGCCGCCACCGCCTACACCTACGACCTTAATTTCTGTTTGATTAAAATGAGTAACATCAATTGCTTCTTCAATTACTTCAATCTGCATAGCCCCCTCCCGAGCATCCGATAAAATAATGTCTTATGTATTTTTAGAAAAACTCTTTCATCCAGTTTTTCAATTTCCCTGTAAAACCTTCTTTACCCTTCCCCGGCAGAGGATTCCTTATATCCTCTGCCTGAAACTGATTTATCCCGAACAGAACCAGACCAATAGCTGTTGCATAATCAGGCTTCATGTAGGTATCTGATAAACCACCAAGCCTTGGAGGCATTCCAATTCTGGCCGGTACATCAAAAATCTGACTGGCTAATTCAACAACCCCGGGCATTGCTGCACCACCGCCTGTCAGGACCACACCCCCTCTAAGGTGTTTCAGATAATCCTTTCGCTCAAGCTGACTTCTTACCATAGAAAAAATCTCAATCATTCTGGGCTCTATAATCTTACACAACTCTATTCTCGGAACTGAAGCTGCCGGCCACCCGCCTACACCGGGAATAATAACTTCCTCATCCTTATCTACAAGAGGAAGATAACAGCAACCCGATTCCAGTTTTATCTTCTCTGCAAAATCTGATGGAGTTTTAAGCATTATGGATAGATCACTGGTAACCTGATCTCCACCAATCGCTACAACATCCGTATGATATGGAGCCCCGCTTATATAAAGCAGAATATCTGTTGTACCACCACCCAGATCTATCAGAAGAACCCCAAGTTCCTTTTCACTACTGGATAAGACCGCTTCTGATGAGGCAAGAGTCTGCAAGACAATGTCCTCAACACGAAGACCGGATCTGTTAACGCATTTAAGCAAATTCTGGGCAGATGTAACTGAACCGGTAATTATATGAACCTCTGCCTCAAGTCTTATACCGATCATATCAATAGGATCTTTAATCCCTCCCTGATCATCTACAATATATTCCTGAGGTATCACATGGATTACTTCCCTATCCATTGGAATAACTATTGCCTTGGATGCCTCAATTACTCGTAAAATATCGGTCTGATTAATCTCCCGCCCTTTGCCTGTTACTGCAACTACACCCCTTGAATTAATACCCTCAATATGTGCACCTGCTATACCGGTTATCACGCTGCGGACTTCCCTCCCTGACATCATCTCTGCAGCCTCAATTGCAGCCGAAACAGACCTGAGTGTTGATTCAATATTTACAACAACACCTCTGCGAAGACCCTCAGAAGGACTGGTTCCAACACCAATAATCTCAACAGAACCTCTCTCATTGATTTCACCGATTACTGTACAAACTTTAGTTGATCCTATATCCAGACCTACTATTAAATCATCCTGCGACAATTTATTCCCCCTGAATCCTATATACTACATCACCTGTTCTAAAATCTATCTCTTCAAGCCCATCCATACCAGGCTGGTCTGAAATAACTTCAAGAACCATTATCATATATTTCAACATCTCTCCATCCAGACTGGAACCAATTCTAATTCTTGTTTTATGGTTACGGGGATAAAGAAGTACTTCATAATCCATACTACCCTTTCTGACGAATTTTATTTCAGATATCAATCCGTAAAGACCTGGTAAAGATCTCTTTATAGCCTCCATATCCTCCAAAAAAGAACACAACTCCCTGGGCATCCTCATACTGGTCCCTATCTCCGGGAAATCAAGTCCCGAGATGACAGGAAGATCCATAGATACCAGATCATAACCTGTCATATAAACAACACCTTCATTATCTACTACCGCGGGTACAATACCATTATCAGTAGAAATCAAAGACAATCCTACAGGAACACGGCTATTAATATCAATCCTGATAATTGAAGGAAACACCTTCTTTACAGATACTGATCGTACTGACGGAATCAGCATAAGCCTTTTCTCGATAAGGACAGTATTAATATCGAAAAATGTATCAGATTGATCTAAACCGGCAATTTTTAAAAGATAATCATCTGAATAACCAAAATTTGATTCAGTGCTTATAACAATCTTATTAATCCTGACTGATGGAGCTATCAAAAAATGAAATCCAAGCTCAATTATTATTATTCCAAGAAGCAGAAAAATAAATCCGGTAAAAATCCGCTCTATCTTTTTTACACTGGACCGACCCCTAAGGCCCTGCCCGCGATTCTGATAAACTGCCCCGGGGAGAATTACACTGCTCAACTTACTTCTCCAATTATATTATTCTTATTCCTTGATAGATTAAATAAAAGGCCACACATAATAAAAGTGACTATGACAGAAGATCCTCCATGAGAAAAAAACGGAAGAGTAATACCAGTTACAGGAACCATGCCGGAAACCACCGCCATATTAATTAAAGCCTGGTACAAAATACTGGTTGTAAGCCCAAATGATAAGAAATATTCAAAAAGATTATTTTCCCTGAATTTCAAGGCTAAACCATACCCCCGGACTGCAAGCGTGAGAAAAAGTATTATTATAAACAAAACACCCAAAAACCCGGCTTCTTCACCAAGTACTGCAAAAATAAAATCTGAATGAGCCTCAGGGAGTCCGCCCAGCTTCCGTGTCCCCTGTCCCATCCCCGTACCCCAGAACCCACCGTTAAATAATGCCTGCCTGGCAGATAAAACCTGATATCCTGCATTAACTGGATCACCGGAAGGATCAAGAAAAGCAATAATTCTCCGAACCCTATGCTCCCTGGAGAATAATAATATCCCTGAAAGGGGAACAAGAGCCGAAAATATAAAAAGAAAGTACCCGTATTTAACACCTGCAATATAAAATAAAGCAAGCCCGATAGTCATAACAAAGGCGGCAGTCGAGAAATCATTTTGAACTATTATTAAACCTGTAAAGATAAGAACAATCAGCAGAGGCGGCAGAATAGTATTAAAAAAATCATGAACTTTTTCATGTTTTTTACCAAATATATTCGAAAGATAAAGAATAATTGTCAGTTTTACAAACTCAGAAGGTTGAAATGAACGACCTGCAATAACAATCCATCTTCTCCCTCCCATCATTTCACGTCCAATTCCCGGAATAAATGTTGCCAGCATTAGAATAAAACTTATTAGAAGTAAAAGAGGAATCATACTTTTAATAAAAGAAAGAGAGAGCCGTGATATTATAAAGGAAAGAAAAATCCCCGCAAGTATAAACATCAACTGTCTTGTAAAAAAATATTCTGAATCTCCAAATTTATAATTACCGTAATAGTATGAAGCAGAAAACAATGTAGAAAGGCCTATACCGACAAGCAGGATTATCAGAAGAACGAGCATGAAGTCACCAGATCTCTGTTCAATTTTTTCTGCAGAAAAACTATTATTCATTATTGTATCTTCAGGGTAGAAAGACTTAAAATCGCAAATAAACCTCCGATTATCCAGAAGCGTATTACAATCTTGCTTTCTGCCCAGCCTTTCAATTCAAAATGATGATGCAGGGGTGCCATTTTAAACACCCTTTTCCCGGTCAGCTTAAACGACACAACCTGAATTATTACTGAAATAGCCTCAATTACAAAAACTCCACCAATTACTACTACAAGCATCTCCTTTTTTGTCATCAGAGCAAGCACACCTATAGTCCCACCCAGAGAAAGAGAACCTGTATCTCCCATAAAAACCTCTGCCGGATGGGAGTTATACCAAAGGAAGCCAATACCGGCACCAACCAGAGCAAAACAAAGGATCATCAACTCCCCACTATCCCTGATGTATGGAATCTGTAAATATTCAGCATAATCAGCCCGTCCTGTAAGATAAGTAATAATACCCATCGAAAGTCCTACAAGAATTATCAGCCCTGAAGCTAAACCATCCAGACCATCTGTCAAATTAACAGCATTTGAAAATCCCACAAGGAGAATTACGGCAAAAGGGATATACAACACAGAGAGATCCAGAACAGGATATTTAAAAAAAGGGATATATAACAAAGTAGCATATCCTGCATCTTTAAAATAAATAATCAATACTATAACAAGCGAAACCACAACCTGAGCTGAAAACTTAAATTTTGCCTGAAGACCTGCAGAGCTTTTTCGAAAAACTTTAAGATAATCATCAACAAACCCAATGACACCAAATCCAATCAGAGATAAGAGAGAAAGCCAGGTATGATAATTACCAAGATCCTGCCAAAGAAGCACGGAAATTACAACAGCAAATAAAATAAGGATTCCACCCATTGTAGGAGTTCCTGATTTTACCAAATGTGTTTGAGGGCCATCCTCTCTTATTTCCTGACCTGCTTTTTTCATTTTTAGAACCTGTATTAATTTAGGTCCAAAAATAAAAGAGATTAGAAGTGCAGTTACAGCTGCATAAGCAGCTCTGAAGGTTATATACTGAAAAATATTAAGGAATGTAAATTTATCAACAAGAGGAAGAAAAATTTCTCTAAACATCTAAACTCTCCTCTGATTTCACGATTGTAGCGACCAGTTTATTTAAATTCATTGATAACGAACCTTTTATAAGCACAAGATCACCTGTTTCAAGAGAACCAAGAACTTCTCTCTCAAGTTCAGAATAGTCTGTAGTATAAATCAATCTACCCGAAAATCCTTCAATAAGAGCCAGATTATAAGGACCTTCCATCTCTTCCCCGTAAAAAAAGATTAGATCAGGATCTAGGGCAATTGCCTGACGGCCAACAACTTCATGCTTCTCTGCAGAAAAAGAGCCAAGTTCTTTCATGGAACCAAGAATAAGAACAACCCGGCCAGACCAGTTCAGATCGGAAATAAAATTAAATATCCGTGCCATAGACTCAGCGTTCGCATTATAGGAATCTTCAATGACAGTATATCTGCCTTCAATAATCCGACTTCTGCCCTTCAATGCTTTAATTTTTTCAAGCCCCCTTTTTATCTTAACGGGGCTTACGCCAAGAGCATCTGTAAGGCTTATTGCAGCAATTGCATTAGTCAAATTATGCTGTCCTATAAGCTTGAAATAAATTTTAAATCCTTTATACTGGATTTCCCAGCCATCAAGACCCAGATTAGTCGTTCCTTCAATACCGTCTGTTGATTTAAGACCATAGGCAATAGTATTTCCCGGACATTGGCCTTCCAGATAAGAAGCCCAGGAATCATCTTCGAAAATAAAACCTGTATTTTTTTCATCAAACAGAGAAAAAACATCAGATTTCTCGATGGCTATAGCCTCCTGGCTTCCCATCAGACCAATATGAGCAGTTCCAATATTTGTAATCAGTGCATAATCAGGTTTCAAAATTGCAGACAATGCTTTCATTTCACCAGGATGGTTTATTCCCATCTCAAAAACACCATATTTGTGATGAGCATCAATTTTTAGAACAGACAGGGGAAGACCGGTTTCTGAATTCAGATTTCCCTTATTTATAATAGTACTCCCTTCCTCGGAAAGAATAGCACCGATCATCTCTTTTGTAGTGCTTTTACCATTACTTCCAGTCACTGCAATTTTAATAAGATCATCAAAACCTGCTACCCAGCCGGCTGCCAGCTTGTGAAGACCAAGAAGAGTATCTTTTACAACTATCAAACACCCGGGATACTCTGAGGTTGATATTTCACTACTATGGACAGAATAATACTCATCAGAAACCATAACAGCCGAAGCTCCTGATTCAAAAGCCATAGAAATGTAATTATGACCATCTGTAAATTCACCCTTCAAAGCAATAAACAAACCACCATTACGAACACTTTGCGAATCTATGAAAACTGACAGAATATCCGGATCAGAACCTCCTCTGGAAACAAAAAGGCCACCGGACATGGCAGCTGCATCAGAGACAGTAAAAAGTTTTTGCATAATCTCAGTCATCTGACCTCTCTTTTGCTTTCTCTATTTCGATCCTGATTCTGCTTGTTTCTGTTTTCCGGAGATCTAATATATCTTCTGCAAGCTCATCAATTCTTTCCGGTGAACTGAGAATTGACAGATTTGCAACCTTTCTTTTATTCTGCTCAAAAAGCTCCCTCTGGCTCTTAATAAGGGAATAAACTTCACTGTCTATCTGATTATAATTATACACCTGCCTGACAGTCAGGTATATTATACCTGGAACGGTTGCAACAATTAGAAGGAGTAACAGTTTTCGCATAATTTATGACTCCTCATCCATCAATTTTTCAATAACCCTGAATTTGGCACTTCTTGAAGGAGGGTTATCATGTATTTCCGACTCCAAAGGTCTTACGGCTTTTTTTGTAAGAACACGCACAACCGGCTTGCCGCCGCATCTGCATACAGGCCACTCAGGAGGACATGTACACGATTTACTTTTCTCCCTAAAGTAGTGTTTTACAATCCTGTCTTCCAAAGAATGAAAAGCAATCACTCCCATTCTCCCACCAGGTTTCAATACCTTTAGTGCACTGACAAGAGAAGATTCAAGTCTGGCCAGTTCACCATTTACAGCAATTCTAAGAGCCTGAAAAGTCCTTGTCCCAGGGTGTATTCTTCCATACCTGTAGTCTTTTGGTACAGAATTCCAAATGATATCTGAAAATTGACTGGTAGCAGTAATCCGCTCTAAAGATCTGGCTTTTACAATTGCCCTGGCAATTCTCCTTGAATACCGCTCTTCACCAAATTCATATATTAAATCTGCAAGCTCTTCTTCAGGGTAGTTATTGACAATATCTGCAGCTGATATTTCAAGACCAGGCTCCAGCCGCATATCAAGAGGTTCATCTTTACTAAAAGAAAACCCTCTTCCCGATTTCTCATAATGATAAACCGATACCCCGAGATCAAATAAAATTAAATCAGGTCGCTCATCTCCCAGTGGATACTCCCTGAAAAACGTATTAGACCAGACGTTAAAAAATCTAATACGTTCTCCATAGCCTGCAAGACGTTTTTTGGCAACAGCCTGAATATTTTCATCCGCATCCAAACCTACGACTCTAAGATCAGGAAAAGAAGACAGAAATGATTCACTATGACCACCCTCTCCCAGGGTGCAATCAATCAACAGCTCACCGGACTTCCGGGGAGCAAGTAAATCGAGTACTTCCTTCTTTAAAACTGACCTATGCACTATATCCATGAACGACCTTTCTCCAACACTTAATACCATAGTTACTACTAAATACCCGATCTTAGAAGCTTATCCAGATCCTCAGCTGCTTCAAGAAAATCGTCTTCACTGTCAAGCAGATAATTGTTATATGCATCTACATCCCAAAGCTCCATATAACTCTGAACACCAAGAATAATAGCTTCTTTTTTCGATTCAAGACCTGCTGAATGTCTTAAACTTGGCGGAATTGTAATTCGACCCGATTTATCAATCTCACATTCCTGAGCAGGAGCAATTATCCTTCTCTGCAGCAATCGGGTTCTTTTATTAAACATGGAGGAGGATCCCATAATTAATTGAGAAATCTTTACCCACTCATCAGGAGTAAAAATCCAGAGACATTTCTCAACAGCTCTTGTAAGTATGAGAACATTCCCCGTAATCTCACTGCGGATTCTGGATGGGATTAAAAATCGCCCCTTATCATCCAGAGAATTCCTATACTCACCATTTATCATTAAAACACCACTTTCTGATAAATTTACCCACTTTCACCCACTCCTGCATCTATTTTACCCCATAAAAACCAATTGTCAACATAAGAGAAATTTTATTAAAGATAAAACGCAAAGATGCCGACAATATACACTTAACAGATGTATAGTATTTTATTTTTTCCCTTGACAAAATTGAGATATATGATGGAATTGATATATTAAATGACAAGTATCACACACATACTAAGATATCCTGAAGGTGATGAAAAGGAGATTGAGCAAAGCCTTAATTTTAATCAAATAATCGATTTAAATGGTAGGCCCATCAGCACACCAATTCCTTCTCCAAAGATGATAATCTACAGAGTATTCAGGGTTTCGACCAAAGAAGAGCGTGGTGAGGTAATTAAATATTATTATTTAGAACTTATTGTCGGAGAAGAATTGTTGGGTTTGGCCCGGTAGGGACAGGTCACGACCTGTCCCTACTCGGGCAAAGCAAAAATCGTATAATCCAGATCGGGAAACACATTATTTTTACGCTCAACCTTTGTCAGCCAGCCTGTATCTACAGTATTTCTTCTTAAATTATCATAGATATAATTAAAGTTGTGAATATGCTCCCGTATCCGCTTTACAGCGTATGGTACTGTTGTTCCGGTTTTCATAATAAACGGCCAGTCGGATGCCATACATAAAAGGACTTCTCTGGCAGCCTGATTTAATACCCTGAGTTTTAACCCGGTTTCATCCGGATAGCGATAGACCAATTCAGTCATTCGGTCAATAGCTTTATGAATATGACGATAAATCCAGTCATTCCTGCCGTCAACCCATACCTCAGAATACCCCTTATTACCCCAACTGGAAAATGTGGGAGTTCCCTCCTGATTATGAGGGAAAATTTCCAAATATTCTATTGGTGTAATCATCTCAAGCTCATCCCGATGCTGGTAACACTTTCTAATCACCGATTCCATCCACGAAACTCCTTCAAACCACCAGTGGCCAAAAAGTTCAGCATCGTACGGAGTAACAATAAACGGAGCTCTGTCCATAAGACCCTCGAGCTTTTTAATCTGTCTTAGATTTTTCTGAATAAAATCCTCTGCATGTTCTTCAAGTTTTTTCCTGGCGGTTTCCGCATTGTAGAATACCTTATCATCTGTATCACCGGTAACTGCATAGTACTTATAACCCGTATTAACTCGTACACCCGGTTCATGAATATAGGGACGGATGTAATCCATAGGAAGATCATATCCAATATCTCTGTAAAACTCCCGATAGACAGGATCACCAGGATAACCGGAATCTGCAGACCAGACAGCTTCAGTTAAAGAATAATCACGTCCAAATGAAAAGGTACCATTCTGCAATTGAAGAGGAGCGTGGACTCCATTCTGAGGCTTGACATCGCTAAGAAGGATCCCATGCTCTGCTACAAAGAAGAATTCGATGTTATTTGCCTTTAAATATTTCTCAAGTCCAGGAAAATAGCCGCATTCAGGAAGCCAGAACCCTCTTGGTTTTGTTCCAAAATTACGACCATGGGAGATAACAGCATTTTGTATCTGAGCCTCTATCGCCTGGGGATATTCTTCAAATAAAGGAAGAAAAGCATGGGTAGATGCTGTAGTAATAATCTCAAGAACACCCTTTTTTTCAAGATTACGAAATCCCCAAAGAATGTTATTCCGGTAAACTTCAGTAAAATCCTCCAGATCCTTATAAAAAAGATCCAGATACATTTTTGCAATTTTGTAGATTTCAGGAGTATCCCTGGTTCTATAAAGCTCTTTTTCCCCCAGCTCTATTCTACTTTCAACATACTTCACATAGCGTTTCATCAAAAGATCGTCCGTCAGCATTGCAGAAAGAGTTGGTGATATAGAAAAAGTTATTTTAAATTTAATTCCATCCGATATAAGTCTGTTAAACATCCTGAGCAAAGGAAGATATGTCTCTGAAATAGCTTCAAAAAGCCAATCTTCTTCCAAAAACCTCTCATATTCCGGATGCCTTACAAAAGGAAGATGCGCATGAAGTACAAATCCCAAATAACCCTTTGACATAATAATTCCTTAAATAAAAACCCTTATAAGCTAGAATGACAGATTCTGATTCTCCATAATTGATATAATCCTTTGAGGAAGAACATTTTTCCCGCTGCCATTATAATCCCACAGACCTGAAAGCAGCATCGTCATTGCTTCCGAATCATTTGACAGATTATCAATATTTTCAACCACAAATCCTCTGGGGCTTTTAATAATATTGGAACTGCTTAATACAATATCCTTTCCATGGACAAGAGCGCATAACCTGATTCCGAAATTCTTTCCTGTTTTTCCCAGGTTAATGTACCAGCTGTCATCATTTTCATCCACAGGTATGTCGTAATAGTCCAATATATTCTCTTTGGAATATGACTCTTTCTTTGAAGCTTTCTTTGCACCAAGCTCATATACACGAAGAAAAAAACCCTCAAAAAAGATCTCATCTTTCAACTCCAAAACCTTACTCTCATTTATATCCCAGTAAGTATAAGCCCAGAGAGGACCCCTCAACAATAGGACTATTCGGGTATCATTATATCTCTCAGGTATTGTATAGATCTGCTTTTCCTGAGCTTTCAGCTCACAATCCTGAAGGATGTCATACTTCTTGCTTTTAAGCCGCATAGCATCATTATTTGTATTGGCCCTCTCTTTTTCACTCTCTTCAAGGGCATCCAGTATCTTTTCTATGAGCTTTTCACGATTACCATTTAAATAATCATATTTTATACCTTCGTTATCTGCTATCTTGTAAAGGTCAAATACGGAATAGGTAAAGAGACGGTCTCTAGTCATTACATCCTCGCTGCATCATCTAATCATTCTTCTTAAATCTCTGAACTGTGTCAACCCTTCACGTTGAATTGAATGGATTGTTTAAACATAACCACAATTTGTTTTGCAGGGTACAGACAAGGCATGCCTTGTCTCTATAGCTTGCACCACTACCCACCTTCTGATAGAATAACTACTGCCCAAACCGGTTGAAGAAAAGGGGTGACCCTTAAATAACCAGGGGGAATTAACAGTTTCTGCACCATTATATGTCTGTGGGGACAACTAAGATTTCTTTCTCTGGAGTAAATAATGCAATCGGAATTTCATACAAAAAAACTTACTTCAAATATAAGCAAAAATTACCTTTTCCTGGGACTGACAACACTGGATTTTACAAGAGGCCTTTGGATGATATATCTATTCACCCGAGGTTTCTCTCTTATAGAGCTTGGTATTCTTGAAGGTGTGTTTCATCTTACAACATTTATTATGGAGATTCCAACAGGAATAGTTGCAGACCTTTGGGGTCGAAAGCTGAGTCGTCTTCTTGGCAGAATAATCTTTCTTGTAAGCCTTGGAATAATGTTCTGGAGTTACAGTTTTACTCTGCAGTTAATAGGGTTTATTATTACGGCAATTGGATACAACCTGGAAAGCGGAGCAGGAGAAGCCCTTCTGTACGATTCCATGAAAGAACTGGGTATAGAAGAAAAGTATAAAAAGACAGCCGGCTATAATAATTTCATAGATCAGACGGGTGGTATTCTAAGCTTTATAATTGGCGGTTATATTGCAGTTAACATGGGATATACATGGGTTTTTATACCTTCTATGCTTATCTGTCTAATTTCAATTCTATTAACCGGCAGCATGTATGAACCCACCATTACAAAGCATGAGCAAGCCCGACTTAAAAAAATGGGCTGGATAAAAGCTATGGCAGTCCAGACTAAAGAAAGCCTGAAAGTTGTTAAAGAAAGGCCGAAAATTGCATTTTTAATTCTTTTCAGTGAACTGATCTTCATGTTTCTTACCAGTTTGTTCTTTTATCTCCAAACTTACTGGAAGGGTAATGGATGGAACGAATTTCAAATAGGTGTTGTCCTGGCTGCTGCAGCTGCAATGAGTGCAATATCAGGCTTAAAAGGATACAGAATAGAAAAGAAGATTGGAGAAAAAGGCATTCTGTTATTTGCTCCCCTCCTGCTTATGATATCTATGTGGGGTATTGCTCTTACGTCCGTAGACTATCTATTTTTTATTATTACAGGATTAATAGACGGTCTTCTTTATGTTGCAGTTCAGGATTATTTAAACAGAATGATCCCTTCCAAAAGAAGAGCAACTGTCCTTTCCTTTCAAAGTATGACATTCAGTCTTTATATGATTATATTTTTTCCTGCTGTTGGTTTCTTTGGTGATAAATTTGGATTGGAATATTCATTTATAGGTTTGGCTATTACAGGAACAGTAATGTATGGATTTTATATTTTATTTACCAGGAAAATTTTTAAAACGTAGGGGCGAACGGCCGTTCGCCCCTACGTTTCCCTGTTGTACAGTTCATCATAGTTCAGATCAGGATGTATCCCAAGGCGGGTCAGGCTGAAATCGAACCGAACAGGATCAATAGGATCATAAACTTTTAGAGCATTAGTTATTTCTATTGCTGTTTTCATATCTGCAGATTTCCTGCTTGTAAAACCCAATATCTGACTAATCTGCATCATATGAGTATCCAGAGGAATAATAAGAATATCTTCTGGTAGATCATTCCATATCCCCGGATCGATATTATCCTTTCTAATCATCCACCTAAGAAACAAATTCAAACGTTTACAGGCACTGCCCTTTTCAGGGTCAGGTAAAACTCTTTGTCCGGAGGATATATTTTTTGTTAATTGGGTAACAAAAAAAGAAAGGCTGCGGGTAGAATCTCCGGAAGTTCTATTGACTCCTTCAAAAAAACAATTGTAAAGAGAACCAAACTCAACAATAACATTTTTTATACCCAAAAGAAAATCTACAAGACTGTTATCAGTGTAGAACCTGTATTTAAAATTATGAAAAACAGATTCAAGATCCCTTCGGTCCAGA
>JAUVLL010000091.1 GCA_030600745.1 Spirochaetaceae bacterium
ATAAAAAAATCATAACCCACAATCTTTAAATAGAGATAGTGACTGTCCCATTTCAGACTGGAGGGGATAAGACCTCCCCCTCTATAGGCAAGCTCAAAAAGGAATGTCTGTAAGGCTGCAATTTTATCCTTCTCCGGTGTATAGTATCCCGAGTAACTTCCTTCGAAATGGATAATCGGATATTCATTTTCAAAATAGGAATCTATCACTAATGGTTTATTATTAAGACTTAATCTATTAATCAGATTTATTCCTGGTTCACTTGAAAAGGGTAATTTTGCAGTATTTAAAGAGTTTATGCTTTTTTTAAGGATCCATAGTGGCGAAATAGATCCGGTACCTGAATGATTTATCTTAATACTGTCCGGTACATATCGAAAATCTAAATAAAAGAAGGCTGAATTAAGTTCGGGGTAATAATTAGAGAGGTAATCTTTTGTGCCTAGCGGGTAGTCTTCTCCTTTACCAAATTCTGCTCCCATAAAAACTATATGAACGGTTTGAGGAAGTTCTGCATTCTGTAATTTTTCAGCCAGAAAAAGAGCAACAGCAAGATTTGTCGAACCATCTCTTCCCGGGATTGATGATGCAGGGTGATTAATCGGAAAAATCATAAATATTTCGTTATCTGATTTTCCCTGAAGAACAGCATCAATCGTTACAGACCATGAATTAATAGTTTCAGATTCGGAAAGTTCATACCTTTTAAAATTAATATCAAGATCTATTAAACGGGTTTCTATGAAGTCAGCAGCATTAGTCTCACCTTTGGAATTTTCAGTTCGTGGAAAAAATGACGAAAAGGTGTTAAGATCTTTAAGAATGTGATAGTATGATAAATCAGATAACTCATTTGTAAAAATTGGAGTAACTGAAATCTGCAGCAGAAGAATGAGTATCAGATAAAATCGTTTCATGTAATTTTACAATACGTGATATGTTTATATATCGTCAAGATAGAGAGGTTGTATGCAGGTCATTGATGAAATTAAAAACTGGGTTACAATAAGGAAATATACAAGTGAGGCTGTAGAATCTGATGTTCTGGAAAGGATCCTTGATGCAGGAATAAGAGCTCCGTCTGCAAAAAACAGACAACCCTGGAGATTTATAGCCTGCAGGAAGGATTCTGTCAGGGCAAAAATACAAAAAGCATCGTTTGGGCAGGACCATGTAGGTTCAGCACCTGTTATTATAGCTGCATGTACTACAAATACTGAATATAAAATGCCCAATGGGCAGAACGCCTACCCCATAGATATTTCAATGGCAGTATCATTTATGATGATACAGGCAAGATCAGAGAAGCTTGGCACCTGTGTTGTAACTACTTATGATGAAACCGAGATAAAAGAGATATTAACCGTACCCTATTCGATGAGAGTTGTTATGCTGCTTCTTGTAGGGCATCCCGATGAGGATCCTCTTTTGACAAAACGTAAACTAAGAGAACGCGTTATTTCTTATAATCACTGGTAGTAGTGAAGTTTTGAAAGAAACTGAACTATCTGAACCCTTAAGGTTATGGCTTACAAAGCAGGGATATGCTGTTTCCTGTGAAGTTAAAAATTGTGATATTGTGGCTCGAAAAAAGGGTGAACTGATAATTATTGAATTGAAAATCAGGTTTTCTCTGGATTTAGTTTATCAGGCTGTAAACAGAAAGAATCTAACAGAATCAGTTTATGTTGCAGTTCCGGTTTTGCAAGGAAAAAAAACTATTCCAAAACTTAAAGAGGTTAAAAAATTACTTTACCGTCTGGAGGTAGGGTTAATTCTGGTTAGATTTCTAAAAACTAAAACGAGAGTGGAGATTGTATCTCATCCTGCCAAATTTAATCCAAGAAAAGCATCAAAAAAAAGGAATGCCATAATCAGAGAAATTGACGGAAGATATTCCGAGTTTAACAAAGGCGGCAGTGCCAATAAAGACCAACAGGTTAGTGCCTACAAGCAGCAGGCACTGGTCTGTGCCTGGTTATTGAATAAAAATGGTAATCTGTCCCCATCAGCCATTAGAAAATCCGGGGGAGGCATAAAAACTCAGCAGATACTTTCCGGAAATATCTATGGCTGGTTTGACAAAGTCAGCAGGGGTCTATACACATTGAACCCCGCCGGTAAAAAGGCATTGAATATTTATAAAGAGGTATTAAAGGAAATAATCGGAAAGATTGATTTCAGGGATAAATAATGAATTACAACTTACTTAAAAAAGTCTTAAAATACCCCTCAAACCCATCTATTTTAGAAGATTCAATTCTACTGAAATCAATATTTACAAATTCTTTTAGGTCCTTATTTTCTTTCCCCTCATAAGCTCCTTTTCCAAGGAGTGCTGCCCCAAATGAAGTTGCTTCAGAAATATTGGTAATGTATACAGGAGATTTTGGAAAGATCGATGCAATCAGTTTTATGTAACTCTTGTTATGTCTGAATCCGCCTTCAATATAGACAGGTGAGCACGCAGGTGCATTTACTCTGTCTATAGCAACTTTAGTTTGTATGACAAGGGATAAAACAAGTATATGATATGCTTTTTCATAGTAATTAAAGAATTCAGGAATGCTGTTTCCTCCCTGCAGATCTGATAGTTGATATACCTTGTTATTCTCAACTATTCTTGGTTCAGAGTCAGGAAATTGACCTGCTCCTTTGACAACTCCAGGAAGTATAAAGTTGTTACTCTCTTTTAATATTTGTTCCGCTAAAATTATATCCAGTTCAGGAAAATCATCTCTGTTATGAAGTTTTTTCAGGATATCAGTATAAATTTCGAACTCCAATCCGCCCATAAAAATAGCGGTTTTTACCAGCCCCTTGTTGGCTGAGATATTGTAGAATACCATCTTGCCAAGTTCTTCTTTGGTAAATGAAAGCTCTTTAGTGGGATGCATTACTACACACCATGTGCCTGTAGAATTAAGGATAAAGTTTTCCTCTCCGTGTATCAGGTATGGGAGTAGTGATGAATTGGAATCATGTATTCCTGTTGTTACGATAGTATCAGGATCAAGTTTGGTTTTTTCTGCAGTTTCTTCTGAAATTTTGCCAAGGATATCTCCCGGTTTATTAATATTTTCAGGAAGTTTGGAAAGTATTCCCAGTTTATCAGCAACATCAGACCATCGCCATTCTTTGAAATCCCATAGGTAACTATGGCATCCTGCATATGTAAAATCAGCTGCTGCTTTTCCCGTTAGTTTATAACTGAAGTATTGTGGATAAAAAAGTATCTTCTCTGTTTTTTCAAAATCTACGGGGAATCGTTTTTTTAGAAAGTAGAGCAGTTTTGCATAGTTTATAAGGGGCTTTACCTCTGCTGTTGCTGTTTTTACCTGCAGCGCATCCCTTGCTCCTACAAGATTGTAAAATTCATCGTGGAATTCCTCACTAACTTCATTAGTATAGGCTACTACCGGAATAGAAGGATTCCCCTTCTTGTCAATACATACCCCCGTTGCACCATGGGTTGTAACTGAAATAACCTTTATGGGATATTTAGATCCCATAGTTTTTAGACCTGCTATAAACCAGGAATCAATTCCCCGGGTATTTTCTATATCCAGATCCTCATATTTTAATGTAGGAAAAGATGAGTAAATAGAATCAATTTGTTTAAGATTATTATCAAAAATTACAAGTTTTTTATTTGTTTTACCTATGTCAAGAACAGCAATTGCGTAATCCATGTTTCCGGATCTCCCTTAAATTTAGTCAGTATTCAGACCAGTTCAACACTTAGACCGGACTCAATCAGTTTCTCATAAATTTTTTTACTTAAACCTTTATCTGTAATTATTTTATCCATCCGGGCAAGGGGGAATATCTTTACAAAACCATTTTTTCCATACTTACTGGAATCGGTTACAGTAATAACCTGCTCAGCATGATCTGTCATCTTTTTAAAGATCTCTGCACCCTCTGCAAGATGTGTTGTAAGGCCTGTCTCCAGGGAAAAACCGCCAGTTCCAAGAAATGCATACTTAACATGATACTCTTCAATATCTCTTAGTGCCATTGGGCCTACTATTGCCTCGGTAGATGGTCTGAACTCACCTCCTACAAGAGTCAGGTGGAGAGCAGGGTTTATTCTGGCATATGTGAATACAAGGGTGGAGTTTGTGACAATATGTATATCTCTTTTACCAAGCAGATATCTGGGGATAAGGGAAGATGTACTTCCATCGTTTATCATTACAGTATCACCGTCTTCTATCATTGCAGCGGCAGCTTTGGCAATTCTCTCTTTTTCTGAGCGCATTTTTTTCTGTCCTTCCAGTATGGCCGGATGATAGGCAGGGAATGCTCCTCCCCGCATACGGACAATAACCCCTTTTTCTTCAAGTGAACCAAGATCACTTCTTATGGTGACTGTGGAAACATTAAACACCTTACTTAAACTGTTTACTGTCTGATTCTGATTTTCTGTGAGTATATCGAGAATTTTCTTTTCCCGTTCTGAAAGGCTTATATTCACTTGATTCTCCTCTTTTAAGCAAAGTCAGTTTACAATATCTTTCACTTCGCTTTCAAGAGGCTTTCTTAATTAATTATTTAAGAGCCTCTGGATCAAAGTAACAATAATTTGTTTGCACTGTAAATATGTTTGTGTTAACATATCCGGATGGTAAAACCTGTCTTTTTTTCTCAACTGAAGAGAACAAGAATAAGGATGTATTTTGCCCTTATCTTTGTTTTTGTAACTATGCTGATTATTCTGATATTTCTGGCCGGTAGTTATAAACAGAATTTAATTGATATGCGTAAAAAGGAGCTGCAGCGACAGGTCTCCATCAGTCTGAACACTATTACCCCGATTATTAATTCTTATGAAAACGGTTCTATTAGTAAGTATGAAGCTATTGAGCAGGTTCGCGAGCTTGTCCGGCGTATGACCTACAGAAGTGAAACTATGGATAATTATGTTTTTATGAGTACCTATGACGGTATAATGTTGGTTCAGCCATTGGAACCATCACTGGAAGGTACTTATCAGCTTGAAGCCAGGGATTCTGACGGGAACTATTATATTAAAGACCTTATCAGTGCAGCTCAAAGTCCGGAAGGACATGGTTTTGTTATCTATAAGTATCCTCCCCCGGGAACAGACAATTCCGGGGAAAAATTATCTTATGTACTCGGGCTTTCTTCACTGGAATGTTATCTGGGAACAGGAATGTTTTTTAATGATATCGATTTTCTTTTCAAAAAATACCTGATTGGACCTTCGATTGTTATTCTTGCCAGTTTTATTTCCATTCTGTTGCTGATGTTTATTTACCTGCAGCCTCTGACCTCCTGTTTGAAGATACTGCTGGATACCTTTCATCTTATTTCCGTACAACCGGAAACCTGCCCGGCAGTGCCTGTGGCTCAGTTTGCCACTGATTCGGATGAATATGAGATTCTAAACGGATTTGAGGGGATGCTTGAATCTGTTTTCACTTATCGTCATGAATTACATCAATCGGAAAAAAAATACCGGCAGTTGTATGAAGAGAGCCAGGGGGTAAGAATCCTGCTGGACAGGAAAGGGATAATTCGTGATGTAAACAACTCTTTTTCATTTGAACTTGGATTCTCAAAAGAGGAGCTGATAGGACAGAATTTTGTTAGTCTTGTGCTTCCACTAGCAAAAGAGACAATTCGCCGTATATTTGAGTTGTGTTTTTCAGAGACATACACACATGCAGAAGATGTTGATATTTATGACTCTTCCGGAAAAGTCCACACAATTCTTTTTTCTGAAAGTTTTATATTACCGGAATTACCCGATCAGGTTTTACTTACAGGGGTTGATATAACCAATCGAAAGATTGCGGAACGACAGGCGGAAATACAGCGTGAACAACTGGTCCAGGCAGATAAATTTTCTTCTTTGGGTATTCTTGTTGCCGGAGTAGCCCATGAAATAAATAATCCTAATCAGTTTATTATGTCAAATGCAGATTTGGTTACTGGCTTCTGGAAAGATATAAGAGTTGTTTTGGATGAGTATTATGACAGTAACGGAGACTTTTCAATTAATGGATTCCCTTATATGGAATTGCGGAATAAAGTTCCGGGATATTTGAACGGTCTGACTGAAGGCGCTCAACGGATCGATAAAATTGTCAGAGATCTGAAGACTTATTCTGGAAATAATGAAAATGGATCTATGGTGAGAGTTGACCTTAATAAAATAATTGAAGCTTCGATAAATCTTTGTTTCAACCTCATTAAAAATTCCACTGATAATCTGTCGGTCTCCCTGTATAAACAGCTTCCTGAGATTATGGGAAACCCGCAAAGGCTTGAACAGGTAATTATTAACCTTATTCAGAATGCCTGTGAGGCTCTGGAGGATCGTACAGATGAGCTTATTATATCCAGCTTTTTTGACTATGATGAGAATAGTGTCGAAATTGTGGTAGAAGATAAAGGGGTTGGAATCCCGCAGGAAAATCTGGAGAAGATTTGCCTTCCCCTTTTTACTACCAATCGTGAAAAAGGTGGAACCGGACTGGGTCTGTCTGTATCCAAAGGTATTGTGGATGAACATAATGGACAACTCATTTTTAAATCCCAACCTGGTGAAGGTACTACAGTTCTCCTTTCCCTGCCTTCTGATGAAAAACAATTCTATTCTGAAAAAGGAGAATCCTGATGAAACCTCTTTATCCTGAACAGGCTGTCATGCTGATAGATGATGAGAAAAATATACTGGACAGTCTTTCAGGCGTTTTATTTTCCGGTGGTATAAACAATATTATTACCTGTACTGACAGCAGAAAGGTACTGGAATTGATATCTCAGCATTCCCCATCCCTGTTACTGCTGGATCTGACAATGCCGAATATGTCCGGAGATGAACTGCTGCCTCTTATTCGAAAAGATTATCCTGAACTACCCGTAATTATTATTACCGGAAATCATGAAATATCAACTGCAGTACGCTGTATGCAGGCTGGCGCTGCCGATTATCTTGTTAAAGCTATTGAGAGTACAAAATTACTGGGAGTAGTTAGAAAGAATCTGAAGATTAGAGAGCTTCAGGAAGAGAATCTGAAATTGAAACATGGTATTTTGAGGGGTGACCTCGAAAACCCTGAAGCATTTTCTGCAATATTAACCTCAGATAAAAAGATGAAGCTTCTATTCCGTTATACAGAGACAGTTTCTTCCAGTTTACATGCCATTTTGATCCGGGGGGAGACAGGGACAGGCAAAGAGCTTTTTGCTGAGGTAATTCATATTCTTTCCGGGCGTCCCGGTGCTTTTATTACAGTCAATGCAGCAGGGCTGGATGATACCATGTTTTCCGATACTCTCTTTGGCCATAAGAAAGGGGCTTTCTCGGGTGCTCATGAGGGTCGGAAAGGACTGGTTGAGAAAGCCGCGGAAGGAACCCTGTTTCTGGATGAAATTGGTGATCTTTCCGCTCAGAGCCAGATCAAACTATTGAGATTGTTAGAGAACGGTGAATACTATACCCTTGGTTCGGATGTACCCAGGATAAGTTCCTGCCGGATTGTCACCGCTACCAACAGGGACCTAAAACCTATGATAATAGACGGCAGCTTTCGCAAGGACCTTTATTATAGACTATCTTCATATGATATTTTAATTCCTCCGCTACGCGAAAGGGAGGGGGATATCCGTCTTTTAACTGAGCATTTTGTAAATATGGAATTCCAGGACAGTATTAAGAAACAACCGGAAATATCTACCGGGTTTCTGACAGACTTAATGTCCTGTTCTTTTCCTGGTAATATCAGAGAATTAAAATCGCTGATTTTTTCAGCATTGAGTCGCTGCAGTGGGAAAATACTACTGCCTGAGCATCTTAATCTGTACTCTGATTCTGGAATAAACGGGATATCTCCTGAAGCAGATCAACAACCCAGATCAGTTACTGCAAATACTGAACTAATTTTTACAAATACCCTTCCCACACTGAAACGGGCGGCAGATCTGATTGTAGATGAAGCAATGCATAGATCAAAAGGTAACGTTTCCATTGCATCCGGACTGATAGGTATTAGTCAACCTGCCCTTAGTAAAAGACTTGTCAATATGAAGAAGCGTGCTTATAACAAATAACTTGAATTATAACCTTTGTTATAACTAAAGTAATAATTGTATAAAAGTTATAAACATAGTACTAAATAAAAATATCCATCTAATATTTTATACTTATCTGTATTTTTTCTCCTTAAATGTAATAATTCCTTTTGGTATCTAGACTTAGAAAATGAAGTTTACTTTGTGTTCTGTAGACTTCACTTAGGATGATCACCCTGTAATAAATCGTTTTGTTTGGCACAGTTTTTGCTGTATTATAATCATGATACATGCTGATTTGTTGATAAAAGATGGAAAAATCAGGACTCTCGATTACCAAAATAGCCTTTTTTCTGCACTGGCTGTGAAAGGAGAATATATCCTTGCCCTGGGGAATTCGGAGGATTTGGACTATTTAAAAGGACCACAGACAAAGGTTATCGATCTTGAGGGGAAAACTCTGGTTCCGGGATTTATTGATGCTCATTGTCATCTTCTGTCACTCAGGGGAAAGCAGTTGCTGCAGCTGGACTGCAGTCCAGCCCGGGTGAGGAATATAAAAGATATTATCGAGATAATAAAAAAGAAAGCAATCTGTACACCTCCGGGAGAATGGATACTGGCTGGCAGCTACGATTTTTCAAAGCTGGAAGAGAACCGGCATCTTGACCGTTATGACCTGGACCATGCTTCAACCCTTCATCCAATTCATCTTCGTTCACAGTCATGCCATAGTGGTGTAATTAATTCAAAGGCGATTGAGATAAGCGGGATTACTCATAATTCTCCGGATCCTGTAGGTGGTGAATTTGTCAGAGATAGCAGGGGAATGCTGACCGGACTATGTCTGGAAGAAGCACATTTTCAATTTGTTACTGGAATGGGAAAGAAGGGAAGCTATGTTCCTCCTTATACACTGGATGATGAAGTCCGGGCAGTCCGACTGGCAGGAAAAGAGACTGCAGCTCTGGGTATCACCAGTGTGGGCGATGCACTGCTTGGTCCCATCGAAATTGAGGCTTATCAGGCCAGTTTAGCAGAGGGCACTTTAAACACACGTGTTTATATGATCGTATTGGATCAGTATTATTCTTTGCTGAAAGAGTCGGGTATTAAAACCGGTTTTGGTAATAATATGCTGAAAATTGGCGCTATCAAGAGTTTTGTTGATGGGGCCATCGCTGGCCATACTGCATGGCTTAAAGAGCCCTACCTTGACCGTCCTGATTATTACGGTATCCGAACAAAAAGCCCGGAAGAGGCCGAAGAATTTATCAGAGAAGTTCATAAATCCGGTTATCAGCTGGAAATTCATGCTAATGGAGACCGTGCGATTGAAATGGTTCTTGATGGATTTGATAAAGCCATTGAGGAGTTCCCCGGAAAGGATTTTCGCCACCGTATAGCTCATTGCACTGTTGTAAATAAGGAACTGCTGAATAGAATCAAAGCATCCGGGGTGGTTGTTCTGCCATTCTCCACATATGTCTGGGAACATGGTGAGAAAATGGCACCATATGGTGAGCGCATAAATAAAATGTTTGCTTATCGTGACTTTTTGGATTACGGCATCCCTGTCGGCGGTAGTTCTGACAATC
>JAUVLL010000119.1 GCA_030600745.1 Spirochaetaceae bacterium
AAGGAAGCAGACCTCCTAATCAGGGTGGAAGACCTCCTTACCAGGGAAGAACACAAGGAAGCAGACCTCCGTTTCAAAGAGGTCCTCAAACAAACAGAAGCGGAGGGCAATCACCTGCTCCAGCTAATGATTTACAGAAAAAACCAGCAGGAAAAAAGTTCTTTAAAGCTAAGAAGAAATCTTCTTACCAGAAGAATAAAAAACAGGAAGTTCAGCAGAAAAATTATCCTTTTAAGAAGAAAACTGTTGTAATGACTAATCCTGTTCCAAAATCTATTGATATTATGGAATTTATTACAGTTTCTGATCTTGCAAAAAAGATGAATCTTAAGGCTTCAGATCTAATTAGTAAACTTATGAGTATGGGAATGATGATTACTATTAATCAACAGATCGATTCTGAAACTGCAGCTCTAATATCGAAAGAGTATGATTGTAAAGTGAATATTGTTTCTTTGTACGATGAAACTATTATTGAAACGGCTAAAAAGGATGAATCAGACTTAAAAGAAAGACCCCCTATTGTTACAGTAATGGGTCACGTCGACCATGGAAAAACAAAACTTCTTGATGCTATACGTGAGTCAAATGTAGTAGCTGATGAGCATGGTGGTATTACACAGCATATTGGTGCATACAAAGTTAAACTCGAACAGGGCGAACTTGTATTTCTTGATACTCCCGGGCATGAAGCTTTTACTCTAATGAGGGCAAGAGGTGCAAATATAACAGATATTGTTATATTGGTAGTCGCTGCAAACGATGGTGTAATGCCTCAGACAATCGAAGCAATTCACCATGCAAAAGAGGCGAATGTTCCAATTATTGTTGCTGTTAACAAAGTAGATCTTCCTGAAGCTAATGTTGACAGGGTCAAACAGCAGTTGTCCGAATACGATCTAATGCCGGAAGATTGGGGTGGGTCGACACTTTTTTGTGAAGTTTCTGCTCTTAAAAAGCAAGGCCTTGATCATCTTCTTGAATCAATAATTCTTCAGACTGAACTCCTGGAACTAAAGGTTAATTATAATTGTCGTGCAGAAGGAAAAGTTGTTGAATCAAGGGTTGATCATGGAAGAGGTATTGTTTCTACAGTGATTATACAGAGGGGTACTCTTAAAATTGGAGATTCTTTTGTAGCCGGTGTTTATCCTGGTAAGGTTAGAGCAATGTTTAATGACAGGGAAACAAGGATAGAAGAAGCTACTCCTGCAACACCAGTCGAGATCCTTGGTTTTACTGGAATACCTGATGCCGGTTCTCCATTTCAGGTTACTGAAACAGAAAAACAGGCAAGAATGGTAGGGGAGAAGAGACAGGAACTGGAACGCCAGGGGGAAGCTAAAAACGTTAAAAAAATCACTCTTGACAATATATACGACTCAATACAGGATGGTGAAGTACAGGAACTGAAAATTATCATAAAGGGAGATGTTCAGGGGTCAGTGGAAGCATTAAAATCATCCCTCGAAAAACTTTCCACAGACGAGATAAAACTTCATGTTATACATGCTGCAGCAGGTGCGGTAATTGAAAATGATGTAAATCTTGCATCAGCTTCAAAAGCTATTATTGTAGGTTTCCACGTAAGGCCAACACCCAAAGCTATGATGCTGGCTGATCAGGAAAAAGTAGAGATTAGAAAATACACCATAATATATGATGCTTTGGAAGATATAAAATCTGCTATGGAAGGAATGCTGTCACCTGAATTAAAAGAGGTTACTATAGGTACTATTGAGGTAAGGAATACTTTTAAAGTACCGAAGATTGGTGTAATCGCCGGTTGTTATGTAACAAACGGTAAAGTTACAAGAGGTTCAACTGTACATGTTATAAGAGATGGAATTGAACTGCACACTGGAAAGATAATTTCTTTAAAACGCTTTAAAGATGATGCAAAGGAAGTTGAAAAAGGATTTGAGTGTGGGATCGGAATTGAAAACTTTAATGATCTTAAAGAAGGTGATATCTTCGAAGCTTTTGAGATTCAGAAGATAGCGAGAAAACTTAAATAAATATTATGGGTGAGAGTTTTAGAATACAGAGGGTTGAAACCCTTATTCGGGAAGAACTTGGGAAGATGATCCTTTCCGGTACAATTAAAGATCCCCGGATCAGTAATCTTATTTCAGTTTCTGATGTTGATATTTCCAGAGATATAAAGTACGCAAAAATTTATATCTCTGGTTTCGAAAGTGATAAAAGTCTGGAAAAATCAGTTGAAGCTCTTAATCATGCATGCGGTTTTATTCAAATGAAACTTGCAAAAAAATTAAAAACCAGGAATACACCAAAACTTACATTTTTTGTTGATAATTCAATCAAACAGGGAATTGATATGATTAAGAAAATTGAGGATCTTAATTCTTGATATCTTCTCATTCCGGGCTTATTCTTCTTAACAAACCTCCTGATATTACCTCTTTCAGGGTTCTTAATATTATTAAGAAAAAAATAAATAGTGAAAAAGTCGGACATACCGGTACATTGGACAAATTTGCAGAAGGATTGATGCTTGTTCTTACCGGTAAAATGACCAAATTGGCACCTATTTTTACAGATATGGATAAAGAGTATTTGGCAACCTATAAATTTGGAGAAGAAACCGATACACTGGATCCGGAAGGAAAAATTACAGCCACTGAATCTGTTCCTGATATTGGTATTATTGAAAACAATATAGATAATTTTATGGGTAATATTATGCAGCGGCCTCCTGACTTTTCTGCTATACATATAAACGGCAAGAGAGCATATAAAATTGCCGTTTCCGGTCAAAAACCTGTTATACCTGAAAGACCAGTTACTATATATGATTACAGGATAAAAGAATGGAATCCTCCATATTTAACTGTTAAAGTAAAATGTTCAAAAGGGACTTATATACGCTCACTGGCAAGAGATCTTGGAAAGGTTTGCGGATCAAGAGCCTATGTCACTTCTCTTAAAAGATCTGAAGTCGGATCATGGGGTATAAAAGATTCAGTTTCTCCTGATAACTTTGATCCTGATCAGAATATAATCTCAGGGTTACAACTTTTTAACTTAATTCCTGAAATAGGAATTGTCTCTGTTAATGATACTCAGGCTAAAAAAATTCTCAATGGTACAGGCATTTCATTATGGATGAACAGGGATTTAGAATTTAATGAAGGTCTAACGGCTCTTTTTAACAGTAGGGAGAATTTTCTTGCACTGATTGAAAAAAATGAAAATACAATGAAATACAGATTTGTTGAGGACTGTAAAGTATGATAGTTATGACCTGGGATGATTTTACCAAAGGTGCTTTAAGAGATAAGGGCCCAATCGCTCTCTCCATTGGTGTTTTTGACGGTGTGCACTCCGGACATCGCCAGCTGCTTTCAGATATACTCAGCCACACTGGCAGCATGTCTGTAGTGTTGACTTTCAGAGTAAATCCCAGAGTTTATTTTAAGGATGAAACCTATCCTGGAGATATTTATTCTTTACCTCAAAAACTCTCTGTCCTTAATTCTCTGGGTATAGACACCGTGATACTCATTGACTTTTCCTATGATTTTAGTAAACTGTCTGGTAAGGATTTCCTGTATCAGATTGCCGATAACTGTAATCTAAGAAATCTTGTACTGGGAGATAATTTTAAGTGTGGAAAAGGGAGGATGACCACCTCCTATGAAGCTGTTGAGATTCTTACGGGTAAAAATGTCATTGTAGATATAGGAAATATGGCCTATTTTGAAGGTCAGATTATTAGCAGTTCCCGCATACGGAAAGCTGTAGCATCCGGGAAAATTAAAGATGCCCAAAAGATGCTTGAAAGAGTTTTTTCTCTTGATATTGCCAATATCCCTCAGATATCAAAAGATGAAACCATTACTATAGATACTAAAAATATAAGCCAGGTCCTCCCGCCACGAGGGCAATATACAGGGCTTATGGGAACTTCCGATATGACTCTAAAAAGTAAAATACTTGTTGGAGAATCGGATATTAAAATTCCACTGCAAAAAATGCAGCATTTAGATTTTATTAAATTCATATTGGAATAAGGAAGGTAAATTATGCCCTTAAAAAAAGATCAGAAAATAGAAATTGTAAAAGAATTTGGATCCAGTGATAAAGATACCGGATCTACAGAAGTACAAATAGCTTTAATAACAACAAGAATTCTTGAACTTACAGAACACTTTAAAATACATAAAAAAGATCATGCAGGTAGACGCGGCCTGTTAAAAATGGTAGGTCAAAGAAGAAGACTTTTAAAATATCTAAAAAAGACTAACCTGGAAGGTTATAGAGCTATCCTTAAACGATTAAACTTAAGAAAATAGGAAATTAGAATGATAAAACAAGTAAAAATACGTATTGGTGAGAGTGATTTAGTTCTGGAAACAGGCCGTATGGCTAAACAGGCAAATGGAGCAGTTTATGCTTATTATGAAGGTAGTGCTGTACTTGCAACTGCGTGTTGCGGTAAATCACCAGTAACAGGTCTTGATTATGTACCATTACAGGTAGAATACAACGAAAAATTTTATGCTGCCGGGAAAATCCCCGGAGGATTTCTCAAAAGAGAAGGAAGACCTAAAGATAAGGAAATACTTGTCTGTCGATTAATTGATCGTCCTATGCGCCCACTTTTCACAAAGGCGTTTGGAAGAGAAATACAGGTTGTTCCTACAGTTGTTTCTTCAGATCAGATTAATCCTCCTGATATGGTTGCAATGGTTGCTGCATCAGCAGCAGTAGTTATTTCTGATATTCCTTTTAATGGTCCTGTCGGGTCCGTTAGAATTGCCCGGGTTAATGGTGAATTAACAGTTAACCCTACATTTGAACAGATAAAGAACAGTTCACTCGAAATTATTGTTTCCGGTACAAAAGATGGAATTACAATGGTGGAAGGTGGAGCAGATGAAGTAAGTGAAGAGATTATGCTTGAGGCTATTCATATGGCCGAAAAGATTATAAACGAAATTTGTGATGCACAGATTGAACTCGCAAAGATAGCAGGAAAAGAAAAACTTCCTATCACTAAAGATGAAACAACATTGGATAAGGTGGATGATATAAGTTCCTTTGCTTATTCAAAGATGGAAGAAGCATGTTTCGTAAAAGGTAAATTCAGCCGTTACGATGCTATTCAATCAGTTAAAAATGAAACTTTCGAAAAATTTAAGGAAGATATTCCCGAGGATCAGGAAAAACTCTTTTCTGCTTTTTTTGAAAATATGGAGTATGAAATAGTTCGAAAATCAATTTTAGAAAAAGGTATAAGAACTGATGGAAGAGGTGTTGAGGACATACGCCCAATAAGCTGCGAAATTGATATCCTGCCAAGAACTCACGGTAGTGCCCTTTTTACCAGAGGTGAAACACAAAGTCTTGCTGTAACAACTCTTGGAACAGTTTATGATGAACAGATGGTGGATAATATTGATGGTGATAAATCCTACAATAATTTCATGCTGCATTATAATTTCCCTCCTTTTTCTGTAGGTGAAACCGGTAGAATGGGAACAGGCAGAAGAGAAATTGGTCATGGCCATCTGGCTTATAGAGCTATTGAAGCAATTCTTCCGGATAAAGCTGATTTTCCATATACAATTAGAATTGTGTCAGAAATTCTTGAATCCAATGGCTCATCTTCAATGGCCTCTGTTTGCGGCGGTACTCTTTCTCTTCTGAATGCTGGTATTCCTATTAAAAAACCTGTTGCAGGAATTGCTATGGGACTTGTCAGTAGTGATACTAAGGACGTAGTACTCAGTGATATTCTTGGAGAAGAAGATCATCTGGGGGATATGGACTTTAAAGTAACAGGAACTGCTGACGGTATCACAGCATTTCAAATGGATATAAAAATATCGGGTGTAAGTGCTGAATTGATGTCAAAAGCACTGGAACAGGCAAAAAAAGGCAGACTTCATATACTAAAAATTATGAATAATACAATTGAAACTCCCCGGGAATCTCTTTCCGAATATGCGCCTAAAATCATTTCTTTCTCCATTGATACTGAAAAAATTGGTCTTGTAATTGGACCTGGCGGGAAAAATATAAAAGCAATTGCGGAAAAAAGTGGTGCTGAGATAAAGATTGATAATGATGGGAAAGTTGCTATTTACGGAAAAAATCAGGAAGGAACTGACATGGCGGAAGCTATGGTAAAGGGACTTATAGAAGAACCGGAAGTAGGAAGAATCTATACTGGTACTGTCAAAAAAATTCTTGATTTCGGTGCTTTCATTGAAATCCTGCCTGGTAAAGAAGGACTCTGTCATATTTCAAAACTTTCCAGAGAAAGGGTCAATAAGGTAACAGATGTTCTGGAGATGGATCAGGAAATTTCTGTAAAACTTCTGGAAATAGACAGGATGGGAAGATTAAATTTAAGTTACATTGATGCTCTTGAAGCAGAAGCTAAGAACAAATAAATTAACTATGCAGAAGATAATTATATTTGGTGATTATGAAGCTGGTAAGGGGCCTGTTTATGGTTCCTCACTTGCTTCCGGTGCCGATATAAAAGCCTGTATCGATGAAGAAATAGTTATTGAACCTGGTGAAACTTCATTAATACCTACCGGAATACGACTTCAAATACCAGAGGGTTATGAGGGTCAGGTAAGGCCGAGATCTGGTCTTGCTTTAAAATACGGTGTTACAGTATTAAATACACCAGGAACTATAGATTCTGATTACAGGGGAGAAATTAAAATAATTTTAATAAATCATGGTAAAAAGCCTTATACGGTACGTAAAAATGATAGAATTGCACAGTTGATATTTTCGCCAATAATACAGGCTGAGTTCATACAGAAAAAAAAATTATCTACTTCGGATCGGGGAAGAAATGGATTTGGTTCAACAGGGATCTAAAATATACAGATCTTCTTATTTTACCATATATAGTTATATTGTATCTGAATTTATATTTTCATTCGTAGTTGCATTTCTTTTTTTCTTTTTTATTTTTTTTGTTAACCAGTTATTACTCATGGCAGAGGAAATCCTCTCAAAAAATGTATCTTTTAAAAATGTGTCTCTAATATTACTCTATTCTCTTCCTGCCATAGTTGCCTTTGCATTGCCCTTTTCATCATTGGTTGGCGGGTTGATGTCCATTGGCAGAATGACTTCAGATAATGAAATCCTGGCTTTTCAGGCATCAGGTATTTCCTATAAAAAATTATTTATCCCGGTAATTATTATCGGAGTCTTTTTATCTTTATTATCTTTTATAGTAAGTGATTACTTCCTTCCTGTAAGTACAATTAAATTTGGAAGACTTTACAGAGAAATATTGTACTCATCTCCTGAACTGGAACTGGAATCTTACTCAATAAAACGTTATCAGGATAGTATTATAATTACAGGAATGGTAGATAATCGAGCAATTAATAATCTGATAATTATTGATAAAACTGAAGAAAAAAATAATAGAGTAATCTTTGCAGAGAAAGCTGAGCTATCATCAGATCTGGATCAACTGGGAATTACATCTTTGGAACTTACCAATGTTCTGAGTCTTACTCCAATATTGAAACAAAGAGGTGATTATAACTATTTTTCCTCTACAAAAATGATTTATAATATTCTTCTTAAGAATATATCTTTCTCTATTCGTAATCTCACTCCCAGAGAAATGAGTTCTATAGATGTTTATAAATCAATTATACAGAAAAAGGAAAAACAAAAAAACAGTATTCTTCAAAATAGTAGAAGCATAGAGAATCTTACCCAAAAACTTTATTCCAATTATTATTCAACTAAGCCTGATTTTTCAAAGCTGAATTCAATCTATAATGAAATCAATCAGAAAAATAAAAAAACATTTACTGATAGGAATTTGCAGATCTATAAAATTGAACTGAATAAAAAATTTGCAGTCCCTATTGCATCTCTTGTTTTTCTGTTTTTCTCTTTTCCCATAGCATTAAGTTCAAGAAAAAGTGGTCAATCATTAGGTTTCGGTATTGGCTTGTTTGTTTCAATATTTTATTGGAGTCTTCTGTTTGCAGGGCAGACTCTTGGTATAAGAATGAATTTTTCTCCATTTCTTTCAATGTGGTTTCCAAATATGGTTATTTTTGGTCTTGGAATTATTTTTATATTTATCAGGTTTAAAAGATGAAAACACTGAATAATATGCTGTTTTATTCCTTTTTACAGACATTTTTTGTCTCTCTGTTATTTTTTGTTTTTCTAATAGAACTAGTTGATCTCTTTGCAAATTTGTGGCGATATCTAAACAATGATGCATCGATATTATTGATATTGAAAGTTGCATATCTATACCTTCCAAAATGTCTTATATTCGCTACCTCCCCGGCTTTACTTTTTAGTGTTTCTTATACTCTTGGTAGTTATTATAGTCATAATGAGCTTATTGCCATCTTCGGCTCCGGTATATCATTGGTAAAATTCACTTTACCTCTTATTATTGCAGGAGTAATTTTTAGTATAGGGATCTTCTTCTTTAATGAGTTCTTTGTTATAGATACTTATAAAGAAAAAAATGAAACAGCGAATATACTTCTTGGATACACTCAATCATTCAGTAATACAAATATTACTGTAGTAAGCAGTAATAATAATATTATTTATCATTCCGACTACTATAATGATAATTCTCACACCCTTTCAGGTTTAATACTGATAATTAGAGATGCAGATGGTAATTTCACAGAAAGAGTAGATGCTGAATGGGCTGAAT
>JAUVLL010000246.1 GCA_030600745.1 Spirochaetaceae bacterium
TAAGTCTTCTGCCACTTTTTCTGCAGCAATATGGAATCTTTCCAGTTCAGAATCAAGCTCGGAGTTCCCAATACTATATTTGGGAACTTTTAGATTATCATCCAAATAGAGAAATACCTTACCGATAGTTATACCTGATGATGCAGAGATACCTTTAAAAATCTTCATATCCTGAAATATACGAACTTTTAATTACCCTGTCAAACTGTAAAGCTTCTACTTTTCATAGAAAACAGGATATAAAACTCAACCTGAAACTGTCCAGATAGAAACAATATTTGGAAGGCTGTTAAACTATCAAAACTATCTCTTGATAAAGATAGGAATTGTCGATATTTTGTAGAGGATGAAAAAGAAAAAATCGTCTATAGGATGCCTGTTCTGGATTGCACTAATACTTCTTATTATAGTTGTATTTCTTTTTAGCAGATCAAGAATAGAAAATGTTTTAGAAACAACAGGATTTCTTGATATAATATCTTTAAATTCAGAACACAAAGAACCTGAAATAGAAAGAGTAGTTGAAGAACAGGAGAATGAGCAGGTAGATACTAACAAAATAACTAAACCTGACACTTCAGAAACCACCCAAAACAATATCCCTGAAATAAAAATCGTTATACCTGAATCTGAGACCAATATTATTGATAACAGCAGTCCCATTGCGGAAAAAAACATGAGAACATCAACTCTCTATTTCGTTAATCTGGGTAATGAAAGCGAAATCACACTACAGGGGATAATGAGACCGGTATATTACAATGAAAGTCCACTCACCGAAACATTAACAGCATTGCTGTCTGGTTTAACATCCAGTGAACTTAATAAGGGACTACTGTCTCTTATACCCACAGATACAGAAATACGGGGAGTAACCGTGTCCAATATGACTGCAACAATTGATTTCAACGAGGCTCTTAGTTTCAATAATTTTGGAAAAGAGGGGCTGGAAGCAGAATTAAAGCAGATTGTCTTTACTGCAACTGAGTTCTCCACAGTCGATAAGGTTCAGATTCTTATAAATGGTCAAAAAAAACAATTTCTATCCACAGAAGGTGTTTTTATTGGTGAACCCCTGACAAGATCGTCTGTACAGTAGGGACAGGTCGCTACTTGTCCCTACTGTATCGTATCAATCAGATCATCCAAATCCTGACCTATCTTATCCATCCATGAAAGGTTTTCATTATTGGTTTGATTATCCCTGATTAGAAAAAGAAATTCCGTATTACCCTTTCTACCTTTTACAGGAGAAATTAGTACCTTATCGACAAAAAGATTATCTTTGTTGATCTTCTTAAGAACACCCTTAAGAACATCATGAAGAATATTTTTATCCCTTATAATTCCAGAAAAATCGGGATAATTTTCCGGGTTTATCTCAAATTGCGGTTTTACAAGAACTATTAACCATTTTTCAGTTGTTAAATTAATGATATGCCTGGCTGCACCACCTATAGATCTGAAAGAGAGATCAGCAACAGCTGAATCAGGAGGAGGTACAAGCTCTTTTATGTGCATAATATTGGTTTTCTCCAACACATTAACTTTCGTATCTTTCCTAAGTGAATATGCCAACTGGTTATATCCTACATCAACCGCATGCACACCCCTGGCCCCCCTTTGCAGAAGACAGTCAGTAAAACCACCAGTTGAACTTCCGGCATCCAGGAATGTTTTTCCAGCAACATATATGTTCCAACCATCCAAAGCAGCTTCCAGCTTTAATCCACCCCGGGAAACAAATTTTTTTTCTACTACATTAATCTCTGAATCAATAGAAACTTTGTTTAAAGGATCAGATATTTTCTCACCACTTACAAAAACTTCTCCACACATAATTTTTGTGTACAAAACATCCCGGTTTATTTCAGGAAATCGCTTTGAAACAATCTCTATTAATGATATTTTTTTCATAAACAGTTTAAAAAGAGGAAACTTTCTTAAAGCGTTTTATAGAAAGGCATTTCCCTGTGGAAGTATCCAAATCCAAAACAACACCGGAAATAACTGCAGGATTATCAGCAACTTCATGTTTTAAAGGCATCTGAGTAAGAGATCTTCTTACTGATAAAGTGTGATCGCTGCCTATAACACTATCAGTTGGTCCAGTCATACCAAGGTCTGACAAATAAGCAGTTCCACCAGGTAAAATTCGCTCATCTGCTGTCTGCACGTGGGTATGAGTTCCTAAAACAGCGCTTACTTTACCATCAAGATAGATAGCCAGGGCTTCTTTTTCGGAGGCCGATTCTGCATGGAAATCCACAATTATTATATCAGACTTACTCTTTAGTTTCTTAGTATATGCAAGTCCTGCCTGAAAAGGACAGTCCAAATCCCCAAAATCTCTTCTCCCCTGCAAATTAAGTACTGCAATTTTAACACCTTTTATTTCTATTATGATATACCCCTTTCCAGGCGCTGAAGGAGGATAGTTTGCAGGTCTTAAAATTGGTTCATCTGAATCAAGCAGGGAATATATTTCCTGCTTTTGCCATATATGATTGCCTGAGGTTATAACGTCTGCACCACTGGCAAAAACCTGGGATGCAATCTCCGGGGTTATACCAAAACCATCAGCTGCGTTTTCTCCGTTTATCACAACAAAATCAGCCTTATATTCTTTAATGAGAGATTTTAAACCAATAAAAACAGCTCTGCATCCCGGTTGACCGACAATGTCACCCAGAATCAGAGCTTTAATTTTTTCTGACACAACTACGCCCTCATCAGCGGGCATACTCTACAACCCGGGTCTCACGGATTATTGTTACCTTAATTCTACCAGGGTATCTCATTTCAAGTTCTATCTTTTTAGCTATTTCCTTGGCAAGTTCCCTCGCCCTGACATCATCAACACTATCTGTATTTACCATAATCCGGAGCTCTCTTCCAGCCTGAATAGCAAAGGCCTTATCAACTCCTTCAAAATCAGTGGAAATCCTTTCCAAATTCTCCAGTCTTTTAATATAATTATTAATTGACTCCCTTCGGGCACCAGGACGTGAAGCAGAAATAGCATCTGCAATCTGGGTAATTACAGATTCCACACAACTTGGTTCAACATCATTATGATGAGAAATTATTGCGTTTATAACCCTTGGATCCTCATTGTACTTTCTGGCCAACTCCGCACCAAGTTCTGCATGATTACTATCGCCTTCTGTTTCTATACCCTTTCCTATGTCGTGCAGAAGACCACCACGTATTGCAATCTCCCTGTCTGCACCTGTTTCAGCAGCTATCATACCACAAACGATAGCAACCTCCCTGGAATGACTCAGAACATTCTGTCCGTAACTGGTTCTAAAATGAAGCCTTCCAAGAGAACGAATTATCTCTTTGCTTATATTGTGGATACCCAGATCGAAAACAACTTTTTCACCCTCTTCAAGAATTATCCTGGTAATCTCTTTTGTAACTTTCTGGACAACCTCTTCTATCCTTGCAGGATGGATTCTACCATCCTGAATAAGGCGTTCCAATGAAACTTTTGCTATCTCTTTCCGCACAGGATCAAAAGAGGAAATAACAACTGCTTCCGGAGTATCATCAATAATAATATCCACACCGGTTAATGTTTCGAGAGTTCGGATATTACGCCCCTCACGACCAATTATCCGCCCTTTCATCTCATCATTAGGCAAACTAACAGAGCTGATAGATACATCTGAAGTAACATCTGAAGCTAATCTCTGTATCGTTGTGATTATTATATCACGCGCCTTTTTCTCAGCATCACTCAATGCATCCTGCTCAATCTTATTAATTATTACTTGAGCATCATGTTTTGCCTCATTCTCCATGGACTGCATAATGAGGCTTTTTGCCTCCTCAGTTGACAACCCTGCTACTTTCTCAAGCTCCTTTCTCCACTTGTCTTCTTCTTCGAGAAGTGAACCTTCTCTATCTTTTACTCTTCCCTCACGGTCTACAAGCGTCTTCCTCTGGGAATCCAGATCAATCTGCTTCTTCTCTAGATTATCTTCTTTTTGTAAAAGTCTCCTCTCCGTTCGCTGAGATTCAATCCTCCGTTCACGATACTCACGCTCCTGCTGATTTCGTTCCTTCTGGAGTTGATCCCTTCCTTCTAAAAGTAACTCTTTCTTTTTAGCTTCTGCTTCTTTTATTGCTTCATGATTTAGTCGTTCCGCCCTTTGTTCTGATGATGAGAGCTGAAACCTAGCATAAAGCCATCTAATTATCCAACCTAGAAATAAACCGGCGAGAGGAAGAATTATATGTAAAATACTAAACATTTGCTTCCTCCAAAGTCAGTTGAATTGAATAATAGACTTAAAAGCTGTCAATTGTCAAGTTATCATAATTCTATAAAATATACGATCTTTTTACATAAGCTATATTTTTTGGAGTATTTGGACATATTCCTTAATGGATTTTGTCATCATCATACCTAAAATAAGGTATGATGAGTTTCCTTTGAAAACTATAGGAATAAACAAACTACCATTTATATATGACTCATCTTCATAGTATAATTTACTGTCAATTTCTTCAATTCCTGAAACACCTTCTTTAAGAAGAAGAATTTTTTTCTGGTCAAAAACATCCACAGAGAAATCATCAGTTCTTTGGAAAATTAAATTATCAATTGTTTTCTGATTAAAACCCAGAGAGTGGTTCAGGTGCCACTCATCACCGTCTAAAATTAAAAGGCCGGCAAATACTGCATCAAGATACTGGGATATTTTCATAAGAGATCGTACAATCCCAATATTACTCTTTTTATAGTGGGAACTAAAAATATCATAGTTAAAACCATTCTCTAAGAAAACTGACACTTTTTGATCTTTATCAGTATCATTTTGCTTTGTTTCTTTATTTTTCTCAAATAATGGTAGATCGACATTTATTATATCCAAAACATTTGCATACCCACTTGCAGCTGCATCAACTTCATCATTACTTACAGAATCCACAAGCTCCTTGAGTTTTTTATCTTTAGGTTTAATGTCAGAAGTATAAACATCATCATTAATTCGGAAAATTCCATCCTCAAGAGAAATAGAACTCGTAATGTTAATTGTTTGAAGTGTATTTTCAAGACTCTCTATTTCAAGCAAACCATTACTTTCCAATGTTTTTAATCTTTCACCTAATGATCCTGATAATTTAATTTCCTGAGGAATCGGTAGTTCTTCAAGTTCTTCAAGTTCTTCAAGTTCCTCCAGCTCTTCCAAATCTTCCAGTTCTTCAGAAGCTTTAATATTCTTTTCTTCATCTGCCTGA
>JAUVLL010000331.1 GCA_030600745.1 Spirochaetaceae bacterium
GGCTTTATGTTCCGAAAAATTTTCCAAAGGTTGAAATCTCTGAACCTTATAATAATTATGCAGATTTTGCTTCAGAGATTATTCAGCCATTCTTTGAGGGGGATCCCCTTTACAATGATATTCCGGAAATATGTCGGAAGGCATTTTCTTTTAATGTTCCTCTTCACTGGTTAAATGAAAATCAGGCAGTACTTGAACTGTTTCATGGTCCAACTGCTGCATTTAAGGATTTTGGTGCCAGATTTCTGGCAAATGTAATCGAAAAGCTGCAGCAGGGGAAGGAGAGGGATCTTACTATTCTGGTTGCAACTTCCGGAGATACCGGAAGTGCAGTTGCATCTGCTTTTTATCAAAAGAAAGGTATAAAAGTTAAGGTCCTGTATCCTGAAGGAAGGGTATCAAAACGACAGGAGAAGCAGCTTACCTGCTGGGATGATAATATTACTTCCTACTGTGTTACCGGTAATTTCGATGATTGTCAAAAGATGGTTAAAACTGCATTTCAGGATAAAGAGCTCGCCGGGGATTGGGATCTGTCTTCTGCAAACAGTATCAATTTGGGGCGTCTTTTGCCGCAGATTGTATATTTTTACTATTCAAGCTTATTGTTTTTTAAGAGAACTGGTAAAAAACCTGTTGTTATTGTACCAAGCGGTAATGTCGGCAACTCTGTAGGCGCCTACTGGGGAAGGGAGCTTGGAGCCCCTATAGAAAAGATTGTTCTGGCTGTTAATGCGAATACTACAATTCCTGAGTTTATAAAAACAGGAGAATATACTCCCAGGGCCAGTATTGCAACTATTGCAAATGCAATGGATGTAGGGGACCCCAGCAATATGGAACGACTCCGGCATCTTTTTTCTGATCACAAACAAATCCTTAAGAATATGGAAGCTTCTAGTGTATCGGATGATCTTATTAGGGAAACTATTCGAAATACCTATTCAAAATACAGTTATGTAATGTGTCCTCATACAGCAGCAGGGGAATGGGTCCGGCAGAATGATTATTCAGATGAACCGTCTATTGTTGTTTCCACTGCTCATCCGGCCAAGTTTGAAACTGTTGTTGAGCTGGAAATTGGAAGAACTGTTGAAATGCCCGAATTTCTTAAAGGGATGCTGGTAAAGGAGCCTCATTTTATTAGAATAGAACCTGAGATGAGGCAGATTTTTTAGTAATACATTATTAAAATACTCGTAAATTGTGGCATCTCTAATTTTATTCAAAGAATATTTATGCAACATATAGATAAATCATTTGATGGATACCAAATATGGTGTACAATAGTACCGCATTATAAATTAACAGGGAGAAAAACTATGAAGAAAGCATTACTTGGTTTTCTAACATTTATCTTTATCTTTGCAGTTGGATTATCCCTTTCAAGCTGTAAAAAGAAAGAAGCTGAAGTTAAAGCTGCACCAGCAGAAAAATTTAAAGTAGCATTTATATATATTAGCCTTCCGGGAGATCTTGGCTGGACTTACGAACAGGATCAGGGAAGACTGATGATTGAAGAGGAACTTGGTGACAAAGTTGAAACAACTTTTGTAGAGAATGTTCCGAAAGGACCTGATGCTTCAAGAATTATCCGTCAGTATGCTCAGAAAGGTTACAATATGATTATTGCTACATCTTTCGGATATATGGATTCTATGGTTGAAGTTGCAGCAGAATTTCCTGATGTTTATTTTGAACATTGCTCAGGGTATAAAACAGCGGACAATATGGCAACTTTCTTTGGCCGGATGTACCAGGTGCGTTATCTTTCCGGTATTGTTGCAGGAAAAGCAATCGGACAAGGAGAAAGTATCGGTTATGTAGCTGCTTTCCCTATCCCTGAAGTTGTAAGAGGTATAAATGCGTTTACTTTAGGGGTAAGAAAAGTTAATTCTACTGTTCAGGTAAAAGTTGTCTGGACAAATACATGGTATGATCCTGTAAAAGAAAGAGAAGCTGCAGTAGCACTTCTTGACTCCGGAGTTAAACTGATTACACAGCATCAGGATACTACTGAACCACAGAAAGCAGCTCAGGAAAGAGGGCTTGTAAGTGTTGGTTATGATTCTGATATGGGCAAATTTATTGGTGATTCTGTTCTTGTCAGTCCCAAATGGCATTGGGGTTCCTACTTAGTAGATACAGTTGAAGATGCTGTTAACGGTACTTGGAAATCTCATTCCTATTGGGGTGGTATCAAAGATGGTGTTGTTGAGTTATCAGACTTCAGCCCTAAGGTTTCTCAGGATGTTAAAGATATGGTAGCAGCAGAACAGACAAAAATTGTCGACGGATCCTGGGATGTATTCTGGGGTGAAGTTAAGGATCAGGAAGGGAATGTTGTAGTTCCTGCCGGTGAAAAAATGGATGATTGTGCCATGCTTGGTATGGGTTTCTTTGTTGAAGGTGTTATTGGTAAAGTCGGAAACTAAATCCACATTTTAGATTCAAGTCCGGATTTTCCGGGCTATTTTTTTGTAGAAGGATAATTTTCATGGAAGAGAAACAACCTGTACCAATTCTTGAGATGAAAAATATAACAAAAAGATTGGGGCACCTGGTGCCCTGGCTACCTCCTATACGCGGGGTGAGAAATAGTATTATTGCTGGGGGCGCAGGTCTGCGTCCCTGATATTTACTTTTTAGAAGATTCAAAAAAATATTACATGCCCCTTGACCAAAACAATATAAATCTGTACTTTATGATTCTATCAATAGAAACATAGGAGTTGTTTATGAAGAAAATAATTTTAATAGTATTAGTAATTCTTATCTCCCTTTCCATGGCATTGTTTGCGGCTGGACAGAAAGAAGAAAAGACAGTTATTGGAATTTCAAAAATTGTCACTCATCCGGCTTTGGATGCAATAGAACAGGGGATACAGGATGAACTTGCTGATCAGGGTTTTACAGATATTAAATACGACCTGCAGAATGCCAACGGGGAAGTTGCAACCGCAGCATCCATTGCAAATAAGTTCAAAACTTCCGGTGTAACAGTGGCAGTTGGTATTGCAACTCCAACTGCGCAGGCGCTTGTGAATACACTGAAGGATATTCCTGTTGTTTATTCTGCTGTAACTAATCCGGTAGCAGCGGGAATGATCACCTCTTTTGACAGAGGTGAGGCGGGTATTGCAGGTGTGTCGGATTTAACTCCTGTAAAAGAACAGATTATGATGCTTCAGAGAATTGCAGGAATAAGGAGACTTGGGCATATCTATTCATCCGGGGAAGCAAATGCAGTAATACTTGCAGAAATGGCAGAGAAAGCATGTGCTGAACTTGGAATTGAATTTGTAGTGTCAACTGTAACCAATTCATCAGAAGTGAAACAGGCTGCCCAGGCAATTATAAATAAGGTAGATGGTATTTATGTCAGTACAGATAATACAGT
>JAUVLL010000104.1 GCA_030600745.1 Spirochaetaceae bacterium
CCACAGATACAGTTACCGATCCGGCATCAATTCCAATAATTTTACTCTTTACTTCCATTTTCAAATTCCTACTCACTATGTCCCACTTTACGGTAGGACTAACCCCAAAAAAACAAATATTCGACTAAAAATATCCTCAATCCACCCTAACTGTCTCTTTTTGTCCCGCTCCATGGTAGAACCGGTGTAAAAAAAACAGACTATTTTATCTCAACTTTCCCTTTTATCAAGTTCTCCCCGGATTCGATGAGCCTTGAAAAAAGGTCCCCGTACTCTTCACCGGATTTCTTTATCCTTGAAATCATTGCCCAGGCAGTATCTTTGTTTACCCCCAGAATCTCAGCAAGCCTTCTGGAACTTATAACCTTTTCATGCTGGAAAAAAATCTCAATTGCTGCAAACCATTTTTGCAGGGGCACCCGTGTATTATGAAAAAGTGTTTTAACAGTTACCGAAAATGACACATTACAGGCATTACAGTGGTATCGGAACTCTTTCTTCATGGGACTGATTCTATGGGAACCGCAATGGGGGCAAACAGGTTTGTTACTCCACCTTATCTTTTCTATATATCTGATACAGTCTTCCTTTGCAGGAAAACTTCTATATATCTCAGAAATACGCGGCAATTCTCTCATACTATTAAGATATTGCAGTTATAGCCTGAAAGTCAAGAGATTACTACCAGAGGCATTTGCGATGTCTCTGAATTCGACTTGTTTTTGGCTTTTTGCGCCAGTCTAAAGTCAATATATTAGAGAAGAAGTATTTTTAAGTAGAAAATGTGATACAGCGCAAAAAGCTCTACCATAAAATGGGACAGTTTTTATCTGATACCCTCAGGATTAATAATAACCATCTTCCCGGGATTTATTCCCACACAAACTTTCCCATTCAATTCAGCCGGCCGTGTCGACACATCATTATCCAAAATCAGTGTTTTTTTGATTTTTCCGCTTACAGCATCCATAAAAATAAGCTTAGCATCGGTGTTGCCAAAAACAAGCTCATTATCAATTAAAGCAGGAGGGGAGGAAACATTCTTTATCGATTCAAAAATATCTTCCCCGGTCTTTAAATTCAGACCAAAAATAACACCTTTTGTATAGATATATGCAGCTGCACTACTGCAAATAATATCTGAATAAACCTGAACCTTACTTCCACTTCCATTAAGCTGTTTTTCCCACAGTACCTTTCCGGCATTTAAATCTATACATACAACATTTCCTTTTCTGCCTGAAAAAACGGCAAGATCATTTTTGACGGTTATGGACAGTGCAATAGGCTGGGAACCACCGGTAGATATCTCTTTTTCGACAGAACCGCTCTCAGCATTTATAATACTCAACGTTCCATTTTGATCAACTGATAATATTTTGTTATTCCAGACAGTTGGAGTCATCCTTGATCCATTCCCCGGAAGATTGATACTTCGAATAGTATTTCCATTACTCCTGTCAATTATCCTGATTTCCTCATTTGAAGGGTAAAGCCCCTTTGAACCCATTGGAACTATTCTTCTTCCAAAAATATGGGCTGAATTTTTATCAAGGCTCTGTCGATCAATCACTTTTCCATTAACTGCATTTATTATAACGAACTCGCTGGATCCTGAAAAATATATCCTGTTACCTATAAAAACAGGATAGGAGTTCTCAATAGATTTATTATCTGTCTTTACACTCCAAATAATCCTTCCATCTACAGTGACTGCACTTACAGTTCCCTGGGAATCAGAAGTATAAAACTTATTTGCACCGGCAGTAATGGAACCAACCAGTCTATTTCCTGAAATTTGAATAACCGCCTCAACGGGTCGGGGATCAAGATTTATAGTAAAACTGCCTGCATTTTGAGCACCTACATTTATCATCATGGATTTATCAGCAAAACCATTACGCTCACCCGAGACCTGAAGCTTTGTACCATCAGGAAAACTTCCTGTAAATCTACCGGCAACAACTTTCTCCCCATTAACCACAAGTGTAGAATCTGCCGGTTTTATTATAACGCTTATATCAAAAAGTTTTACCACTGGAGAAGGCGAATCAATAACAACACTCTTTTCGATAGATACTTCCTCTACATCAACTTCTTTAACAGCAGATGTTTTTCCCTTACCAGCCTGAGGCTCAGGTTTCTCTTCTTCCTTTTTTTCCTGCTCGATTCCGGATTTAATCAGGGAGATTGTATACTGTTTTGATGTTTCCCCGGAAACAGTGAAACTTATGTTTTGTGATTCAAAATTCTCACTTACAAAATCAAAATCAAGTATTTTTCCTTCTTCAAATATACCTGAAAAACTTCCCTTCCCAACTATTTTTGAATTAAGAATTATTTCAGCATTTGCAGGTATAATTTTCAAACTGAATTTATGAAGGGATACTTGTGCTGCAGGTTCTACTGCCTTACTTTCACCTGCCTTATCAGTATCTTCAGTTACAGGAACTATTGTCACTGGAATACTGATCATTCTCATATCTTCTGTGCTTTTCAATTTAACAGTATTTTCAACTGAAATCTCTTCAACCGGAGCCATTGGTGCAACTACAGTTTTTGTAACAATCTTCGAAGCAGTTGCCAGAGCTTCAACGATCTCAACTGAAACTTCTTCCTCAGATCCTTCTTCATCAGCTTCAATAAGCTCTATTATTTCTGTAATTTCCTGAACAGTTTCTTTAATATCTTTAAAAGATTCTTCTGTAAGATTTATCTCTTTATTTTCACCTACAACAAATGCTGACGCTTCTATCTTTTCAAGTATATCTGCAACCACATCACCATTTTTTCCAGCCCTGTCAACCAACTCCTCCACTACTAGTTCCGGTGGTAGAATTGCTACAGCTCCTTCTTTAACTGCAAGAACAGTATCTCCACTGGAATCAGCACTTACACTGAATTCCGTGCCTCTGACACCACATGCAACAGATGGAGTTTTTACATTAAATCTATCATTATCTGCAAGTTTCTGAACCTTACAAAGAACAGAACCCAAAGCTAATTCAATACCAATTGTTGCTTCTCCGGATTTAAGGTCTATTGTATTTAAAGCTAATTCTGTATCCTCTTCCACTCTTATTACAGCTCTATCTCCAAACTGGATTTCACAAAAAGAGCCGGATTCAATAAGTATGGAATCATCCTCTTCCAGAAACTCACCAATTTCTGCATATACCCATTCTCCATTCTCAAGGCGGAATACGTCACCGGAGATAAATGTAAGCAATGTCCTATAGAGTACATTCAAGTGAATACACTCAGCAAAATCTTCCATCATATTAAAATAGAGCTTTGCACGGCTAGGATTTGTTTCCGGCAGTAAAAACAGGTACTATCTCCCAATCTTATCCCTGTCCAGAAAATCGGGAAACATGTAAAGGACCTGTCCTTCAGAGGACACCTCTATATTTGCATGTCCACGGGATGCCAGACTGTTTAAAATAGTTTCTGTCTCTTCGATAGGTGCATCGATCTGCAGGGCAGTTCTGGCTACAGTAACCTTACCACCAAATTTCTGTGCAGTACGAAGTATTTTATTTTCCAGTTCAAGTTTTCTTTTTTGGGAATTTGGTTTGCTTTCCCGAATTTTTTTATTTTTTTCAGCCAGCCTTGTTACACCTCTAATAAGAGATCCTGCACCAAGAGCAACCAGAATCCAGCTCCAGAAAGGAAACCCCGTGTGCATACCAATCCCCATGGAGGGGGACCCTCCAAAGAATAGAAAAGGAATAGATATCATTACAATACCTGTTATTACTTCTCCCATTGCGCTTTTTTTGTGCCGTCCCATTGTTATCATACCCGCCTTTTGTAATCATACCCGCCCATTGTTGGGTAGGGGCAAGCCCTGCACCTACATTGGTTTTTTAGTCTATCAGATTGAACCAATTTCCTCTATGTGTACCGACCGCTAACCCTTTGTTTAACAGTCTCAGATATTCTTTTCTATTAATTTTAACAGCACCCAGAGATTCAAGATGGGGCGTATAGAGCTGGCAGTCAATCATTGAAAAACCAATATTGCCCAGGGTCTGTGCCAGAATAATAAATGCAGCTTTTGAAGCATTTGTTTTGCGGGAAAACATCGATTCACCAAAAAAAACAGACCCCAGCGAAAGACCATAAAGACCGCCGACCAGCTCATTATCCTCCCAAACTTCCAGCGAATGTCCATAACCCAGTTCATGAAGGTGAGTATAAGCATCCTTCATTTCCGAAGTAATCCATGTACTATCTTCATGTTTTCTTGAAATTCCTCCGCATGAATCAACAACCTCTGTAAAATTATTATCCATGGAAAAAGAGAAACCACCTCGTTTAAAACTACGATGCATCGATTTTGAAATATGAATTTTTTCAGGAAACAATACCATTCTGGGATCAGGGCTCCACCATAAAATAGGCTCCCCTTCCGAATACCAGGGGAAAATACCCTGCTTGTAGGCCGAAAGAAGCATACCTGGTGAAAGATTCCCCTCCATTGCCACAATTCCCTCGGGGCTTGCTCTTTCCACAGATGGAAATGGAAAGTACTCTGTTTCATCAATATAAGGGAAAGATCTATCCATGACCTAACTCTTAACAGATATTACAATATCATCGTTAATAATATCTGCGACAGCTTCTCCACCACCTTTTAGTTTTCCAAATAGAATCTCATTCACGAAATAGTTCTTAATTTTATCTTCAACCATTCGGGCAATATTTCTGGCACCAAATTCATAGGAATAACCATGTTCAGTAATCCAGTTTCTACATTCTGAAGTGAGTTGCAAAGTTACATTCTTTTCTGTCAGAATCTCAGCAAACTCAGCAATTTCTTTGTCAACAATCTTAAGTATTATATCTTTATCCAGCTTATTAAAGGATATTATTTTATCAAGGCGGTTTCTGAATTCCGGACTGAATGTTTTTTCCACAGCATCTGTAACAGCCGCATCTGTAATTTTGTAATCACCAAAACCTATAAGATCTCTGCCAATATCCCTGGCACCGGCATTACTGGTCATTATCAATATAATATTTCTAAAATCTGATTTTCTTCCGTTATTGTCTGTAAGAGTGGCATAATCCATAATTTGAAGAAGTATGTTAAATACATCCAGGTGTGCTTTTTCTATCTCATCCAGGAGCAATACAGCATGAGGTTCTTTTCTTACAAGATCCGTAAGAAGCCCCCCTTCTTCAAAACCAACATAACCCGGAGGAGAACCAACCAACCTGCTTACAGTATGTTTCTCCTGATACTCACTCATATCAAATCGATGAAGTTTTACTCCCAGAGTTTCTGCAAGCTGTCTGGCAAGTTCTGTTTTGCCTACACCGGTCGGCCCCGCAAAAAGGAAGGAAGCAACCGGTTTATCTTTCTTCCCAAATCCTGCCCTGGATCTTTTTATTGCCTGTACTACTGCTTCAATAGCCTCATCCTGCCCGAAAACAAGATTTTTCAGGCTGGTGCTCAAATTCTTAAGCTGATCAATTTCATTACTGGAAATTGTCTTCTCGGGAATTCCTGCAATCTTTGCTATTACTTTTTCAATCTCCGGTTCATCAATAACAGAGGGTTCTCTATTCTCATCTTCAGATCTGTAAGATAAAATTTGAAGCCATGCTCCTGCTTCGTCTATAACATCTATTGCTGTATCCGGCTGAAATCTCTCCCTCATGTACTGCGTTGACAGAGCAACTGCAGATTCAAGGGCTTTTTCCGTATATGTAACATTATGATAGTTTTCATACTTATCTTTCAAACCATGAAGTATCTGAAGAGTCTCTTCTGCCGATGTTTCGGGTACGCTTATTTCCTGAAATCTTCTGGAAAGAGCACGATCCTTATCGAAACTTTTTTTATACTCAGAAAAAGTGGTAGAACCCATGCACCTAAGTTTTCCGGATGCCAGTGCAGGCTTAAGGAGGTTTGATGCATCCATTGTACCGCCTGAAACCGCACCGGCTCCTACAATAGTATGGATCTCATCTATGAATAAGACAACCTTATCCTCTTTTTTAAGCTCCTCAATTACCCTCTTCATTCTCTCTTCAAAATCACCTCTGTACTTAGTCCCTGCAAGAAGTCCCCCAAGATCCAGGGAAAAAATCCTGTACCCTTTTAAAATATCAGGTACTTCTCCCTCTTCAATTCTTGATGCAAGCCCCTCTGCAATAGCAGTTTTACCTACTCCCGGCTCACCAACCAGTACAGGATTATTTTTTAACCGCCTGCAAAGAACCTGGATTGTGCGCTCAACAATTTCATCCCTCCCGATAAGAGGTTCCAGCTCCCCTGAAACAGCAGCTGTATTCAGATTCCTGGTATAGAGTTCCAGGGCATTTTTACGCTTCTTCCTTCCGCCGGATTCTTCTATCTCCTCATTATCAAGAATTTCCTCATCCTCAGGATCCAGATAGTATTCATCATCCGACCTGCTGACAGCTGTTAAAAGAGAGTAACGGGTAATTCCAGCTTTCCGCATAAAATAAGATCCATGGAGAGTTTCCAGATCGAAAACAGAAACAAGAATATCATTTAAATCAACAATCTCTTTGGAAGAAGTTTCTGTATGAAAAATAGCACTTTCTATAACTGTCTGAAAACCTGCAGTCTGAAAAGGTTCCCGATCCTCGATGATGGGAACCATCTCTTTTAGATATGTATCAACATCCTTTTTTACACCTTCAATATCAACTCCACAGCTGTCAAAAACAGCCTTAACACTCTCAAAATAGAGAGAAACATGAAGAATATGCTCCGGTGTAAGATATTCATGTTTACGCTCTTTTGCCTCAAGGTAGGCAGCATTTAAAGCATTTTGAACTTCATCAGAAATTTTCAAGTATACACTCCAAAGGGAAATCCCTCTCCCTTGCTTTTTCCTGAACCTGCCACACCTTTGTACTTGCAATATCCAAAGGATAAGTGCCGACAAGACCCTTACCCTTCTTATGAACATCCAGCATTATCTTTGTGGCCTCCCCTGCAGACTTATGAAAAACACTCCTTATAACCTCAACAACAAAATCCATAGTTGTGTAATGATCATTAAGCAAAATAACTTTATACATCTCAGGTTCTCTGAGCTTTGTATCTGTACGTTCATTCAGACCGGTATTAATATTTATCCCTGGAAAATCTGACATTTGGTAAACGCTCCTTTAACCATGGATACCGCCGTACAAGTGATTGTACTCATGCACAAGTTCTAAAGTTTTATCCCTACACTCACATATTACAACAACAGCGTTCCCTTTAAAAGGGTTAGTTCTTCCCTTTACAAAAACTGAAAGCATAGAAGTACTGGCTATTGCACTGGCGCAGCCGTATGTTTTCCACTTACAATCTGTTATAATATTATTTTCAACTTTAATAACGACAAGTATCTCCTTAAGATTTTAAAATAAGCACCATAGAGTTATTAGTCAAGATATGACTGCAGACAGTTCTATTGATTTAGTTCTTGACTAAATGTTATCTATAGTGTAATTTTGCCTTCAGATTGCGGTAGTGGTGGAATTGGTAGACACGCTAGCTTGAGGGGCTAGTGGTCGCAAGGCCGTGGAAGTTCAAGTCTTCTCTACCGCATACTTAATCCCTTACGGAGATCGTTCCTCGGACTTCGTCCTGCGGTACGACTCCCAGACAAGAGATTATCTTTACCAGGATAATCTCTTTTTTTATGCAGTACGGGTACCAACACTTTTATCAACCCCGTAGTAGCAATTTAATAGGGTAAAAGTAAATGAGCTTTAAATTACTCATATAAAATTAAACTACGCTACGGCACTAGTGAATATTAATATATTCTGGTGAGATATTTATTTACATTTTTGATTGTAATGGAAATTCTTCCAGATTTTTAATTATATCTAAAGATAAATCTACATCCAGGTCAGGCAAAAAAAAGTGGTATTCCGTGGGTTCTTCAACATTAAGGATTCTCCCTACAGGAGCATCTTTAAACCATGGGAAATCAGTATAAGAAAGAAAATACTCAGTTTCTCCATTTATCAACCAAAAACCATGACTGGAACTAATAGTAACTTCAGTATTTAAAATGTTTGTACCATGAGTCTTTAATTTCATAATAATGTACCTCCAGAATTCGTTCTATTTCATTTATCTGATGCATTGATAGTTTGTGGTTTTTGGCCAGTTCAATTTGAGGATCCATCCAGAATTTTACCTCCCCATTTGTCTGAATACTGTAGGACTCATTTATTACCTCGTTATTATAATATATCCAATTTTAAGTGTTGTGTATCTATTTTTAGAGGCTTTTGGAAAATTTCCACATAGAAAGTATTTTTATTGGATAGTAATAAGGTATTATAAGTTGACTAACAGATTTTTTAAAAAATCGACCCCGATACAGACCTCTTTATTAAGGGAACCCAGGTGGCTATATACTTCCCCTAACCTTTTATGAAGTATAAAACACCTCTCATACGGCTATAAATGGCACTAAGTTGGTGATCAGATCAATCAATATTTCAAAAAAAAACAACATCTTAGTATATTAAACAGTAGCAGAAAGAAAGGAATAGTGATATTTTTATTATTGATGAGTAAATTTGATAGATTATTATTCAAAATATTGAGTGGAAGATCTGATAGGAATATTTCTTTTTCTGAACTTTGTTATATTCTGGAAAAATTTGGATTTCAAAAAAGAATTAAAGGTGATCATCATATATACTTTCATGATAAAATAGTTGAAATTATTAATATTCAGCCTATTGGTTCTGAATCAAAAGCATATCAGGTTAAACAGATCAGAAACATTATTCTAAAATATAAGCTGGAGGAATAGATGTCACATAAATATGAAATAATCTTATTTTGGAGTTATGAAGATAATGTATTTATTGCAGAAGTACCGGAGTTACCAGGATGCATGGCGGATGGATTAACATATGAAGAAGCAATAAAAAATGTTGAATTGGTAATTCAGGAATGGATAGAAACAGCAAAGGAATTGGGTAAACTAATTCCAGAACCCAGGGGAAGACTTCAGTTTGCATAATATCGTTAAAAAAACCGACCCCGATATAGACCCCCTTATTAGGGGAACCCAGGTGGCTCTATACTGCACCTAAACCCTTTATGAAGTATAAACCACCCCATGTACGGCTATAAATGGCACTGTTTTGGATACGCATTAAATTGAGGGGCTAGTGGTCGCAAGGCCGTG
>JAUVLL010000355.1 GCA_030600745.1 Spirochaetaceae bacterium
TGGAGGATAAGGGGTATTCGGTACAGTTGATAAACCTCCCTTCCCTGAGACCTCTGAATAAAATAGCTCTTAGGGATATGTTACGAAATACTGGATGTATTTTAAGCGTTGAAGAACATAGTATGCACGGAGGTTTGGCATCCCTTCTTTCCGATCTTATTCTGGAATTCAGGATTAATGTAAAATTCAAAAAACTGGGAGTTCCTAAGGGTGAGTTTGCCCCGGCATCTCCCAGAGAAGACATAAAACGGGACTACAATCTTCATACCGAGGGTATAGTTGGAAAAAGCATAAATCTTCTTGAGGAATAATAACCATGGATAAAACACTGATACTCACCATTGATCAGGGAACAAGCGGATCCAAAGCGGTCATATTTAATAGTTCCGGGGGTATTGTCAGCGACGGAAGAGCCCCCCTGATATCTTCATACCCTCAGGATGGTTTTGTTGAGCAGACAGGAGCAGACCTGTATAATTCAGTTCTGGAAGCTGTTGCCAATTCGGTCAGCGAAGTAGAAAATAAGGGCTATTCCAGAAAAGATATCTGTTGCTGTGGTATTTCTAATCAGAGAGAAACCTTTATCCTCTGGGATGAAAAAGGAAAACCGATTCATAATGCGGTTGTCTGGCAATGTAAACGATCCATACAGACCTGCCTGGATTTGAAATCCAGGGGTTATGAAGGGATAATCAGAAACAAAACCGGTCTCTTCCTGGATCCATATTTTTCAGGTACAAAAGTATCATGGCTCAACAATAATGACAAAAAGGTCATTGATGCCATTAGCAGCGGTCAGGCCTATTTCGGTACTGTAGACAGCTGGCTTCTGTACTGCCTGACAGACGGTAAAGAATACAAAACAGAATATACTAATGCCTCACGAACCATGTTTTTCAATCTTCATACTTTGAAATGGGATAAGGAAATCCTTAAGATTTTAGGACTTGAGAACCTTAACCTTCCTGAGATTTTTCCATCAGCCTCTGATTTTGGATTTTCTGATTTTAAAGGACTGTTTTCAGATGCTATTCCAATTACAGGGATTTTGGGAGATTCTCATGCAGCTGCCTTCGGGGAACGCTGTTTTGAACCAGGAGATGCCAAGGCTACAATGGGTACAGGATCATCCATAATGATGAACTGCGGAGAAATGATTTCTCCTGAAAATACAAATATGGTATCTACCATCTGCTGGAGCACACAGGAAAAGGTCTCCTATGCCCTGGAAGGAATTATTGTAAGCTGCGGTTCTACACTTAACTGGATTAGTTCGAATCTTGGATTTTTCGAAAACGGAAAAGAAGCTGATGAGATTGCCCTGTCAATGAAAGACAACGGCAATATATTCCTGATACCGGCATTCAGCGGGCTGGGAGCTCCCTGGTGGAAAATGGAAATGAAAGGTCAAATCCACGGTTTGACATTCGGAACAGATAAAAAACATATCGTACGGGCGGGACTGGAATCTATTGCTTACCAGGTTACGGATGTGATCAAGGCTATGAATAAGGACAGCGGAACGGATCTTAAATCTTTACAGATTGACGGAGGAATATCCTCTAGCTCATTCATTCAGGAAATGATATCCGCTCTCCTTCCTCTGGAACTTTACCGATGTACTCTTAAAGAAGCATCCGCACTGGGTGCAGCTTTTATTGCAGGGCTTGGTGCAGGTATATATAATTCGGTTGAAGAGATAGGGAAACTACCTTATAATCGGAAACATATTCAAAAGGAAGAAAACCGGTTATATGAGAAATCATATATGAAATGGTTGGAAATCCTGGAGGGAATTTCTTAATGCTTGCAGAACAGAGACGGGGAAAGATACTGGAACTGATCCGCGAAAACGGAAATGTAAGGGTACATTATCTTAGTAAGCTTTTCGGCGTTTCAGAACCCACAATCCGTCAGGATTTAGACAAAATCGAAGCCACTGGTGAGATTGCCAGGGGACATGGTGGAGCCTATCTCAAAAATATGCAGGTTTCCGTATCCAGTCTATCCCTTGAGCATCGGGAAAATATGGAACTCAAACAAAAGATCGGACGAAAAGCTTCAGAGTTTATACGTTCGGGAACTTCTATTATTTTGGATTCGGGTACAACAGTCACTGAACTGGCTAATTCATTAAAAGGGGTAAATGATCTTAGAATTATCACAAACAGTCTCAATATTGCCCTTATTCTTGGTGCAGATCCCCATATTGAAGTACATATGACCGGAGGTGAGTTCAAGGCTCCCACCCTTAGTCTGACTGGAGAAAAAGCAGCGGCATTTTTTAGAAATATGCACGCACAGCAACTGTTCCTGGCCACAGCAGGGGTCTCTATTAGCGGTGGCCTTACCTACCCCGGATTCAGTGATATACCTGTAAAAAAAGCGATGATTGAATCTGCGGAAGAAGTTTTTCTTCTGGCAGATTCTACCAAGATTAATAGAACAGCCTTTGCATCATTGATGTCTCTGGATAAAATAGATTATCTTATAACAGACAATAACATTAGTGAAGAAGATATTCAGGCCTTCGGCAGTTTTGGAATTAAAGTAATTATAGCTTGAAATAAAAAGTGCTGCTTAAACAAAAATATAATTTATACCAACATGCAGATCGTTTTGAAACAAGCTTTTTGCGCTGTATCACATTTTCTACTTAAAAAATACTTCTTCTCTAATATAAGGCCAATACCTGGCGAAAAAAGCCAAAAACAAGCTGAATTTATAGACATCGCAAACAGTATTCTCTTGCTTGCGATTAAAAAATTATCTATTATTACACTGATGCCATAAACTTTTTAATCCCGGTCAGAAGCATCTGTACAGCCATTGTAGTTAGAATCATCCCCATCAATCTTTCAATCGCCTTGAGAGCCCTCCTTCCGACAATTTTGCTAAGTTTGTCAGACAATATCAGTATAATAAATCCTAATGACCAGGAGATAAGAAGCGCGGCCATCCACCTTAACTGATGATCAGGATACTGGGTACTTAAAAGAATAACCATTGTCATTGAAGAGGGGCCGGCAACCATTGGTACAGCCAATGGAACAATTAGTGGATC
>JAUVLL010000276.1 GCA_030600745.1 Spirochaetaceae bacterium
TTGCTTACAAATTTCTGATCAAATATTTCTATTTGGTGGATTCCTTGTTCCAGATCTGTATTTGGGAGCAGGATACCAAAAATATTATTGCTGTATCTAAAAATAAGGTCATGGAAAGGAAAATTGGAATTGAGAATCTTCCTGAATTCTGAAGCATTATTTGAAATATGATTAGCTTGAGATCCAATGAGCGTAAGTGATAGATCCTGATCAAAAGAAGCAGATTTTTTCAATTCATCAGTAACTATTTGATGTGGAGTATGATGATCGGAATTTGAAAAATTTGCATTTGATTTTGGTTTATCTGAATATACATAGAAAAGCATGAAGATTATTAATATCAGGTAAATAAAGGAAATTAAGGATAATTTCTTCAGTAGGAAAAAAAGATGGTATTTAGTATATACAGTAAAAGCAGCTTCAATTTTATATTTTGAATTGTCAATATCTATTAAAGATGTATAGATTGTATCGAAAATAGAACTGTACTGAGTAAAGAAATTATGTTCAATTATCTGTAAATCCACTTTTGAGTCGGAGTAAAGATAAATGGTTAAATTTTGATCGTTTTTTATACGAAAAGCTTTTAAAGTTGGTAACGATGAGTGGTAATTCTGTAATTGTGATCTAAATTGAGAAATTCCATCAGTTTTAAGACTATTTTCAAGATTTGTAAAAGACAGTAAGGATTCCGCTTTGAGTTGCCTGATCTCAATTGCTTCAAATATAAGAAGAATAGATATCAGGATTAATAAAATTATTGATGCAATTATAATTAAAACGGATATCATATGTTTATACATAAATGCATTATACGCAATAAAACAGAAATTTAAAACCTTTTTTTCTTTTCTAATTAATGAAATTATAATACTATTAATATAATGAGTGGGAATAGATTAAGAAAGATGTATCTTCCTTCAGGTTGGTATCCGGATAATGAGCTGGAGGTTAATGAATTTATTGGAAATATTATTAGTAAAAGCAGAATAAAGAAGAGAGATAAAAAAGCAGCAATAGTACCGCATGCAGGATGGTTCTACTCTGGGAATCTTGCAGTAAGAGTAATTAGTGATCTTGATTCAAATCCTGATACAGTTATTGTTATTGGTGGGCATTTGTCTCTTGGTTCTCCTCTTTTTTATTCATCTGAAGATAGTATAGAAACACCATTGGGCAATCTTCCAGTAGACAAAGATGTTATAAAGAGGCTTGGATCCATTTTCACCATGAAAGAAGATCTGAGTTCTGATAATACAGTTGAAGTACAAATGCCTATTGTGAAATACTTTTTTCCGGATTCAAAAATAGTATGGTTAAGGATCGGTTCAGGTCCTGAATCAATAGAACTTGGCTCTGTAATCCATAGAATAGTTTCAGATCTGCAGAAAGAAACTATAGTAATAGGTTCAACAGATTTAACCCATTATGGTCGTAATTTTATGTTTTCGCCTGCTGGTTCCGGCCCCGATGCGGTTAGATGGGTTAAAAATAAAAATGATAAAGATATCATAGAAAAAATGCTTATGCTTGATTGTAAGGGTGTTCTTAAGCTTGCTTCTTCGAATCAATCAGCATGTTCTCCGGGAGGTGCAGCAGCAGCAATGCAATTTGCCAGACTTTCAGGTGTTTCTTCAGGGAACCTTGAGGATTATTATACAAGTTATGATATATCTCCATCTGAATCATTTGTAGGTTATGCCGGAATAAGTTTCTAAAAACCACTAAGAGATATAGCCATCTATTAGTTTAATTGTCCAGTCAATGGTATTTTTCAAAATCATCGAACCGTTGACTTTGGTTTTAACTGATCTTCGTAATGCAGCTGCTGTTGGAAAAAGTGTTGTGCATAGGTCTTTTTGTGAAGAATTCAGTTTTGAATAGTATTCAGATAAAGATATTTCCGGGTCGGGAAGCATTTTAAGATTTTTACTATATTCTATAAGAAAATCTGTCCAGTTTTTGGAATTTGATCCTGCAGAGAAAAATGGGGTTATATTGCTTCTTTTTATAGGATTAATTTTTCTTTTTGGTAATTGAATGGGAACACCTGTTTTCCCCTTCTGAATAATTGCTGCATTAAGGTTTATCGATGCTGTTTCCAATCTTTCTTTATAACTAATCATAGGTGTAGTAGTATAGCTGATTCCATATTCTGTATGATTAGTTAATGTTTTTTTATTATAAAATATAAACGAAACAAAGCTGCTTTCGGAAGTAGTAAAACGATTGGAAGTGGACATGAAATATGGATAAAGATATGTTCCTCTTGCATAACTTTTTCCCTGGGGATAAGAAAAGTCAACACCGTATAGAAGTATCTCTTTTGCTCCTAATTTATCTGCAAGTGAAATAGCTGCATGACTAACATTACCTCCCGATGTATCAATATGTGGAAAATTCCTCCAGTTTTTATTAACAAACTGGGAAAACGGGTGTCCGCTTGTAAAAAAAATAATATTATCAGATTGACGTGTTAGCCAGGCAGGTGATGCCAAATCAAGGACAAGAGGTATATCTGGTGGAAATCCTGCAAAGAAATGATGGAATGTTATATGCTGACAATCAATAGAGATCACAAGATCGGGCTTAATATTATTTTTTATAAGAAATGGTAAAGAAGTATCTGTTGCAATTAGAAAAGAGGTTTCCCGGTGCTTTTTTAGTGATGGTAATTGAAATTCCAAAGATGGACCGGCACCTGTTATTATTGCTTTCTTAATATGTGGTAGAATATTTTTTACTGATTGTGCTTTTTTAAGATTATAGATTGTATTTATAAACCATCGTTTCCCAAAATGGGATTGAACAGAAAAATCAGCAGAAAGAGATTCCAGTAAATCTTCAATAGAAGTTAAAATAGTTGTAAAATAAGCTTCTTCAATAGAGAATCTGGATCTTAGGTTTAATATATGAAGATTACCTGATACAGCAGGAAGATAATTGGAAAGCAGGTATTCTTTTACGGTAATATAATCAGGATCTATAAGGAATTTTACTCTTTTGTTAAGTATAAACTGACTAAGATCTAAATTAGCTAAAATTGACTTAAAAAGAGAAATGTCTTTGTCAATTACAAGAATTTCAGAAATATCGGACTGATCTAAAAAAGGTATTATATGGTAAGCAGCTCCTAAACCAAGAAAAACTAAATATCCACTTACTTTTGAGTTTGAATAATAACGCAGACCTTCTCGTTCCGGATCTATAGTTGAGTGTAAAGGCCTTTCCTGTGTGCCAAATTTAAGTACTGGAATAATTGGGCCTTTTTTGCTTTTTCTGAATGATACTATTTTTGATTCCTCAATACTACCAAGTTTAATCGCAAGATGATTGTTTCTTGATGAAAGAGACAGCATGTTTTTATTATAAATTAAATTATTACTCATAATTAGACCTTTCTAAAAGACCAAGAATAAATTCGTTAGCTTCACTGTGTATTTTATTAAGAAGTTTATGTGATTTGTTAAGATCATCTCTGTAATAATGGCTAAGAATTATAATATCTGAATAAGCTATGTACTGAAACAATTCAGATAAGTGATTCGGATTTACAAAAAAATTAAATATTTTTTCAGAAGTCATGGATGATATTTCTAATTTAAATTTATCTAATAGTGAAATTATGTGTTGAAGAGTTTCTGTTAAATTCCGTTTATTGAAATAGGAACTGGTTCCCTCAGTAAATAGAATGGTGTTTTTTGTTTGACTGGATTTATAAAAAAATGAAATTATCTGTTTAAAATTAATTGTAACAAGTCCATTAGTAATGATATTTGTTGGATTATATCGATAGGCATTTGTTAATTGGGTTTTATTGCTAAACCAACCGGAGTATGTTGATAGAGGATTTGTTATATGGGTTTGTCGTTTTTTGTAAAGGATATTTAAATATCCATCTAAACGGTTTTGGCTAATATTGTAGATAATATCGAAACTGTGAGGTTTAACGTGTTCCATAATGTCATTAAAACAAAAATCTAATCCCATAAATATTATTGGATTATCAGTAATCTTTCTTAAAAATTGATAAGCAGTACCCGCAACAGTTCCATGGGAAGGAACTTGAAGAAATGTATTTTTTAGAAGTAATTCTTCTATAAATGAACCCTGATTGAAATAAATCACAGGGTTTTTTATATTTGATAGAAATGAAGCTGTAAGCGGCATTATAAGAGGTATATTTGTTTCGGGAATATGTTTAAGATGTTCCTTTGCCCAAAATCCGGGATCAGTATGAAAGATAAAATCAGGTTTTATATTCGCATTATTTAGAGCTGAAAGGGAGGAGGAGAGTGCTGCAAGTATAAAACTTTCTCTATAGTCCTTAATAATATTAATTGAATCTTTTAAACTTGGGCCTGATGCAGCTACCAAAACTGGTAAATCAATACTGTTAAACTTTACTATTTTATCTATTTTTAAAAAATTATAGTAAGTATTACGCAACCATTTACGGCCAAAGTATTTTGTAGTAAAAATTGTACCTTTTCTTTCCTGAAAAAATTGCTGTATTATATTTTCTATAACTTTTGTACGTTCAGGAAAATTATTCGTGCAGGGAAGCCATTTAATTACAGTAGTATTTGACAAAAGGAAATCAGAAATAACAAGTGATAACTTCCTTCTCAGATTTGTTTTATCGTTATAGAACCAATT
>JAUVLL010000105.1 GCA_030600745.1 Spirochaetaceae bacterium
TATTGGTGATCCGACTCTTGATTTCTGCTACGTTATCAGTCATTATTATTTCACCTCCTGGGTGTTTTTGTGGTTTTAGCTAACTCATTACACCACATGGAGGTATTTTTAAAAAGAGCTAAGAATCGCTCAGTTTAGGTATTACTTAACCTAATTATCAGCTATTAAACTTTGCCTGTATATAAGAATAAGTCTTAGAAGATTATTGATCACAAACCACTTACTAATCAAAATATTTGAAGCAGCAAACCATTTTCGGGTGTACTAACATATGTATCAGCTTACAAGGATACAGGAATTTGCAATCAAAGGAGTACTTTGCCTATGAAACATGAAGATTTAACTCACAATATTATTGGATGCGCCATGGAAGTCCACAAGTATTTTGGTAATGGATTTCAGGAAAAAATCTATCAAAGGGCATTAGCAATTGAACTGAACTATGCAGGGATTCAGTTTAAAAGAGAGAAAGAGATGGATATTCTATATAGAGGAAGACATATTGGAACAAGAAGAGTCGATTTTTTTGTTGAGAATACAATTATGGTAGAAATTAAGGCAGTAATACAACTGGAAGATGTACACCTGGCTCAGGCAATGAACTATGTGGAAGCATATAAGATGGAAATAGGACTGTTAATAAATTTTGGAAGTAAAAGTTTGCAGTTCAAGAGAGTGCATAACAACAACCGACCGACCATGATTAAAGGATTATCCTGATTGCCTTGATTGGAAGATTGGCTGATTTTTTTTTAATCAGGGTAATCAGGATAATCCATCCAATCAAGGTTCAAACAGTTGAATGTGCAGTCAAAAGAATACTTAGCCCATGAAACATTAAGAATTAACCGTACCACTTTTTTTATGGATAATTTTCAGTTTTGATATATACACTTATAATTAACTATTGTAAGGCATATTGTATAAAAAAATAAGTTTTAAACAAAACACGCTATGCCCTTCTTAAGGCATAGCGTATTCAAATTATTAAAAAAATACATTATGGGATTGTAACTGTATAGACCTCTGATAAATAGGTTCCTTCACTAACCTCATCCCAAGTTATTAGGTAAATGTCATAACTCCCTGAAGGAAAAACTTTTTCAAAATTTCCATCAACGTCTCGTAATGTTGGGAAAGAACCATCCTGCATAATATATGACCCTCCAACAATAGCCTCTTCAGATATTGGAACACCATGTGTTAATGCATATACTTGAATAGTTGGTTCAAGTCCACCACCATAATCAACCCATGTATTAGAATAGGCTGTACCTGCTAATCCATATATCTTACTATCTACAATAGTAATTTTGGATGTGTCAAGAAATGCCGGCGGTGTTTTAAATGTCAAATCCATGGGTACTGCCCCCATTGTATGTCCGGTAGTATCCTCAATATTTGAAATTGTTAAAGTCAGAGTATCATCATTAGATAATGCACTATTAAGTGTCAAAACAACAGTTCTATTATCCTGTACCGCGACAGAGGAGACACTTGCTGTATGGTTGGAAATTATATAATTACCAGCATTCCCGGCAGTAGCACTGGTAACTGGCTCAGAAAATTCTAGAAATATCTCTGTCGAAGAGAGAAAAAGTACCATACCTGGTGCTGGTGGTGTAATATCAGCCGTCACTGTCACTGGAAACGAATCAGTGAGTCCATTGTCTGAAGTTACTGTAACAGTACAGGAACCTTCACCAACACCAACAATATTGGTCGCATTTGAGATAAGACCAACAACATCTGAATTTGATGTACTTACTGTCCAACCCTCTTCCATTGAGCCGGAAGGTAAAAACTCTACACTAATATCCCTGAACTCCTCGTTAACTTCAATAGTTAAAGAATCAATATCTAAATCATCATCATCATGTATTCTTATACTGGTTGCAAGTGTACCAGTTTCGACTACGCATTCAGCAGAAAACCCACCATCTGAAGTTGTAACCGTAATGGTAGCCCATCCACTACCTTCTGCTGTTACAAGACCATTTGCATATACTGTGGCTACAGTCTCATCATCTGAACTCCAGGTTACACTTTGATCCGAAGCTCCAACAGGATAAACTATTTCTGTTAAATCAGTTGAATCACCAACATAGATACCAACCCAAATCTCATCAATTGCAACTCCTGTAACCGGAACATTAACAGTCACAGTACTAGTATCTTCAAAATTACCATCTTCCGTTGATACAGTTATTACTGCACTACCATCTGAAATTCCTGTTACAAGACCTGTTGAACTTACTGTTGCTACAGCTGTGTTATCAGATGACCAGGTTACATTCTGGTTTGTTGAGCTTGCCGGTGAAAGAGTTGCTGTTAGCTGGGTTGTGTCTGGAGCATCTATTGTAATGGTTGCAGGACTAAGTGATATACCCGTAACAGGAACATTTACAGTCACAGTGCAGCTGTCGGTAAAAGAACCATCAGCAGTTGTTATTGTTATAACTGCTGTTCCGTCAGCAACACTGGATACAAGACCGCTTGTATTTACTGTTGCTGCAGATGTATTATCAGATGACCATGTCACGCTTGAGTTTGTCGGATTTGCCGGTGATAAAGTAGCTGTAAGCTGAGTTGTATTTGGAGCATCTATCGTAACAGCAGAAGTATTCAGAGTAACACCTGTTACAGTTGTTACTACTGTAACTGTACATGTATCTGATATTGTACCATTTGTAGTATCTGCACTAGTCACTGTTATGGTAGTACTACCATCCGCAACAGCTGTTATAAGTCCCGATACACTTACAGTTGCTGCTGCTTCATTACTTGATACCCAGCTTATACTATCATTTGTTGGATTTACAGGTGTAAAAGTTATTGTAAGCTGTTCTGTTAATCCCTTCTCAATTTGGGTAGTGGCTTTATTTAAAGTAATATCTGTCACAGATGTCACCACCGTAACTGTACATGTATCAGTATATGATCCATCCCCTGCTGTCACTGTTATTGTAGCAGTTCCATCAGCAAAAGCTTCTACCAGCCCTGATGAACTAACATTTACTACAGCTGTATTACTGGATGACCAGATTACATTTTGATTCGTTGCATCAACAGGAGCAATTGTCTCTATAAGTTGTTCTGTTAATCCCTTCTCGATTTGAGTAGTTGCTTTATTCAGAGTTACACCGGTTACAGCTACGGGAGTTGATGTCACAGTAACAACACAACCAACACTGGTAAATCCACCATCTACCGTAGTTGTAGTAATGGTAGCAGATCCCTCTGAAGCCCCTGTTATCAACCCGTTAACTACAGTTACAGAAGCATCACTACTTGCCCATGTAACACTTTGATTTGAAGCTCCAGCAGGCGAAATAATAGCTGTCAATTGTTCAGTATTTCCTGTTAATACTATTGTGGAAGTTTTATTCAAAGCTACACCTGTTACAGGAACATTAACTGTTACTGTATAAGTTGCTGTATAACCACTATCTACTGTTGTTACTGTTATTATGGAAGTACCATCAGCAAGTCCTGTTACAAGACCTGAAGTGCTAACAGATGCAACAATTTCCTCACTGGATGACCAGGTTACATCCGTATTTGATGCATCACCAGGAGCAATTGTTTCTATAAGCTGAACTGTATCACTTGCATCAATTGTACCAGATGAAATATTTAGAGTTACACCAGTTACTGGTGTTCCGACCGTGACATCACAAGTTTCAGTAAAACTACCATCTTCAGTTGTTACTGTTATAATAACAGACCCATTTGTTACTGCAGTAACTAAACCAGAAGAATCAACTGTAGCTACAGATTCGCTACCAGATGACCAGGTTACAACTTTATTACTGGCATTTGCAGGGCTGATAGTCGCATCCAATTGTTCTGTATCACCTGCAAGAATTGTCACAACCGTCGTATCAAGACTGACACCAGTTACTCCAATAATTTCAGGAGGAAGATCCGGACTGCCGGACGCTGGACAACCCACAAAGATTGCAAGTAAAACAAGTGTTGCAACAACGGACATTAGTTTCAAAAATACTTTTTTTTGTTTCTTTCTCTCTTTTTTCATAATACCATCATAAATAGAATTACTTTAACTAAATTTAAGTATAGGTAATTAAATTCTGCTTGTATATAAGAATAAGTCTTAGAAAGAATCGATCAACCCTAGCTTAATTGCACACTTAACAAGTTCAGTCTGATCATTAAATTCCATTTTTTTAAGTAAATTATATCTGTGAACAAGAACAGTCTTCTTTTTTATACCCAGATCAACTGCTATTTCCTTGTAATTGGAACCTTCAGCCAGAAGACGAAAGACTGTTTGCTCTCTGTGAGTAAGATTGTTGTACCTGGATACAAGTGATTTTGTTATTTCTGATTTTCCTGAAGAAGATATTGCATCAGTTAATTTTTCGCTAAGAATAAAATCTATATTTAATGGATTAGAAATAATTCTTTTAAATGAATCAAATGCATCCTCCTTAATTAAATATCCGTCAAGTTTTAAATATTGAGCCTTTTGTACAAGAAGAGGCTCCTTATGCATACTTAAAACTATAACCTTACAGGAAGGTTGATTTTCTTTAATAAATCCTGCAAGTTTTAATCCATCCTCACCACCAAGAGAAATATCTACAAAAGCAAAATTAAAATTAGTTTTATTCAAAGATTCTTCTGTGCTGGATACAGAATCTGTTTCAAAACAATATATATCTTCAAAGTTTTTCTCAAGAAATGTTCGCACACCCATTCTTAAAAAAGGATGATCATCTACTATTAGTATATTATTTGCCATATTAATCCTGTTCCTCAACAAAAGGGATTTTCATTACTATTTTTAATCCCTTACCAATTTCTGTATCCAGTCTAAGATCAGCATTAAGAAGCTTTGCCTTATCTTCTACTGACCTTAGGACAGTATTATTACTATCCATACCAATTCCATCATCCGTATATCGAATTATCAGAAAAGGTGCTGACTCCACCATATTTATTATAATATTTTCAGCCTTTGAGTGTTTTACTGCATTCTGCAGGCATTCCTGTATTACTCTGAAAATAATTATTGGATAATAATCAGGATACAATTCATTATGAAAATCTGAAAGAGTATACTCAACTTTAATTAAGGAGACGACAGAAAATTGTGAGATTAGTTCCTCTACACTTGCTGCAAATTTTCCATTGGAGAATTCAGGAATCTTTAGATTATGGGAAAGATTCCGGACACTATCGATGATCAGGTCAATATCCTCACTAGTATCATAACTACTCTCCAATAACTTCAATTTCAAAAAAACAAGCATCTGGCCAATATCATCATGCAGTTCCGAAGAAAGAAGATTATGAATCCTGTTTTCAGATTCTGAAATACTTTTCGCAAGTTCCCTGTGATACTGATGCCTGCGCTTTTCTCTATCAATACTGGCTGCAGCGCCAATAAGAAGCAAAAGAAGGATCACTACCATCAGGAGCAGGAGGATAAACAGAATACTCAAGGCCCTTTTCTGCTCTCCCGAAGCTTCAAAAAGAATTTGTCTAAGCTGCTTTATACCCTTCTGTATTTCAAAATACTCAACAGAAGTAATAACAATTGACTCTTTTCCTCCCTGAGCAAATTTATTTTTCAGTAAAAAATATAAACTATTTACAGTTATTTTACCAGATTCAGAAAATATCATGTTGTACTGAAGGACACCTGTTTCAAACGTATTGAGAATATCCTCTGCAAAAATTCTATCTATTATTCTGGATTCATCTTTTGTTTCCCCATCACACAGGGTTAGTAGATTAAATTCAATTTCATATACATCATCCAGAAGCTTTTCAAAAATACTGGAACTTTTTAAAGAAGAAAAAAAGAGAAACATAATAAGTAGTAATAAAGCTACAGATGAAAAAATACTTATAATAATATGTCTGGATTTAAATATTCCTGACTTTAATTGTGTTTGCAACTTCAACTCCCAGCTACTATAATTGCATACAAGGGGATAATTGTGAATCAAAAAATAATTAGCATTCTAAAAATCAGATCCAGACCAACAATAGTCCTGGCTGTAATAATTTCCGTATTATTAAACTGTTTACTTAATCATATATGTGACACCTTTAAAATGCCTCTTTTCCTTGATTCCACCTTTACCGCTGTTACCGCAGCTCTATTCGGGATCATACCGGGGATTTTGACAGGTCTTTTCACAAACCTCCTTCAGGAAGTTATCCATGGATTCCCACTATATTTTTATCCATTCGCTGTTGTAAATATGGCTACAGGCCTGCTTGTAGGACTCCTTGTAAAACATGGTTATTTTAGAACTTTCTTCGGAGTATTTCTTGTCATAATCTATACAACCCTTGTCAATGCACTGCTGGGTGCTTTGATAGTAACAATACTTTGGGGTGGAATAACCCACTCAGAGATGGATTATATAACAAAGGTTCTTATTATGACCGGACAATCTGTATTCTCATCTGCATTTGTTGCAAGGATATTTGTCAATCTGGTGGATAAAGGAATAGCAGTACTAATTGCCTATTTAATATATGTAAAGGTAAAAAATCAAGGCAATCAGGTAAATCAAGGTTCAAACATTTGAGTATGCAGTTAAAAGATTTCTTTGCCTTTGCACCTTTTTGTTTAATTGTTCCTGGCATTATTGAATGAATTTTTTATTGAAGCAAAACAATACTTTATGCTAAACTTTATACGGGAGTTAACCTCGACTTTTGCAGCTATAAAGGCTAAAAATGGTCGTAATTTATTACTTGTAAATAAGTTACGGGGAGCTGTCCAATATCAGCAAGAATTTGATCGTGATAGTCAAACAGATACAGATTTTGCTCAAACAGGGAACAAGAGCTGCGCTTCAAACTCTCCAGTATTTTTGGGACAGGATACTTACCCTCCAGTTTTTTTTCTAATAGCCGAGCTTTTTGCGCTGTATCACATTTTCTACTTGAAAATACTTCTTCTCTAAGATATTGACTCTAGACTGGCGCAAAAAGCCAAAAACAAGTCGAATTCAGAGACATCGCAAATGCCTCTAGCCGTATTATTACAAGGGAAACAAAACAGGTTAGAAAATGTGCCTCTATGTGATCTTGACGGGAGAGATAAACAGGGCGGGTCTTCAGATCGCTCTTTGTAATCCTGAATGAATCCTCGATTCTCCAGAGCCCGCGGTAGATTTCAACTATTTTCTCATTATTCTTATCCAGCTCGCTGGTCACCATGGCATAATAGCCATGGTACTTCTCTTCTTCAGCAAGTACTGCCTCATCGGCAACAAGTAAATGCTCAGCATCATCAATAACTTCACCTGATGAGGGAGAGGAGATAAGCTTTTGTGCTTTTGCCAATACTGCTTCCCGATCCGCTTTAGCTTTTTGAGCATATTTTGGACTGTAGAATAAGATATGTTTCTCATCGATGGAGATTTTCTTTTTCTTACCCTTGAGAGTGGAAACATGAATCTCTCTGGGGTAGATACGTGACTTGATCATAAAACCATCCTGGCCTATATTCCGGTAACCACTTTGATCCAAAACATAATCTTTAAAGGAGGCATCAGAGCCCCGGATGGAATAGCTCAGTACATACCCGCATTTATCCAGAAGAATCTGACGTATGTTATCTCCACTCATCATCCTGCGGTCGCCTACAATGATAAACCGTCCAGGATTATACTGTTTACATACTTAATGAATCATCGGAATAAGTGTTTGCTTGTCGAGCATATTCCCCGGGTACAGTCCGTAGGTGAGAGGAATACCTTCTGTATCCATGAATAGCCCCATCTGCACTATCGGGTCTCTTCGGTGTTCTTTAGAATAACCTTTGTGTCGTAAATCATCCTGTTTATCAATTTAAAAGTAGTAGTTTGTTACATCGTAGTACACCTGCGATGTATCCCTGCCATAGAGTTTATCGATTTGTTTATGCATGGCCAGAAGCATCGGATCTTTGAATTTGGCAAAGAATGAAAGAGAGCGGTATACATCATCGAAGGAGAAATCCATTTTTTGAAAAAACATGTTCCGTTTTTCAAAAGAACTTTTCTTTGAGCCCGGATAGAGTAAACAGCAGTATTGAGGTCCTGATAAGACAAAATATAAGCAATGGGAAGCAAGGCAGAGCGTGGTCTCTAATATCGTTTATCACTTACTTTGGAGCCATCATTGCCTACACGTGTGCCGGATATCTGTCGGATAAAGTTTTTATTCCCCTTTTTATGCCAGGCGGAGCATTGGCAGACAGTTTGCTGGTTAAATAGATGAAAATTAGGGGAAAACACGTATTTACAGCACCCGCCGGCTCCCTTATCTTTTCAGGCAGATATAGAAGGAGAAGGCTCCATGAATATTATCAGGATTCAGCTGGTATATGTGGCTAACCAGGAACAGTATTCTAAGCTTTGCCCTTAATATCTGGATCAATTCAACAGGAATACCGGCTCTTGCGGCTTTAATCTGCTTCGATAGATCTGCTGCTTTTATGGGACGTATCCTTGACGATGAAAGGAAAAGCTTTGCACTTGTACTGGTCTGTACCTTGTTATCGGTTGTTCTTATTACACTCGGCATCGTGCTTCCAGGGGAAGCATAACAAGAATTGAGTTTGGAGGAAAAAAGATGTTTGATAATTACTACGAAATTGAGAAAATGATGAAGATACGTGTACAGGAGGAACTGCAGAGAGCAAAGCAGGATCGTCTTGCAGCAGTGGCGGTGAAAAGCTGCAGGAGTAGACGGGGATTGCTGGTATTACTGATTAGTCTAATGAAGAGTGGGAATAAATGAACAAAAATATTAAAAAAATTATATTATTTATCGGATTGACTTTTGTCATTTGCTGGCTGATGATCGTGTTATTCTTTGCTTTCGGCGGTAAGTGGGGTACCCCTGCTTCTTTTGGAATAACAACAATTTATATGTTTAATGCCTATGGCCATTGCTATCCTTGTCCAGAAATTTATCTATAAAGAACCATTAAAAGGACCTTTGGGTATTTCTTTTAAAATTAATCGCTGGTTTGTGCGACTTTTCTATTATCTTTCATGACCTAAGTCACCTTTCCGGGTACACAAAACAAGTTGACAATGATATTTTCAAATTAATGAAAAAGAATCTTCCCGGTCCTTTTA
>JAUVLL010000062.1 GCA_030600745.1 Spirochaetaceae bacterium
GCAGGATTGGCATCTCTTAACTTCCGGGGCTTTTATCAGTATGGTTCTTCCCTTAACCGTTTTCTTAGTGTTACAGCGATATTTTGTAAGGGGGTTGATGGCTGGCTCTGTAAAAGAATAACGCCTGTATTTTGACAATTGTATAAGGAACTGCCGGATGAATTTTACAACAGAAGAAATACTTAAGCGTATGAAAGAGAATGTCCTTCATCACCATATGGATGATGAAGGATATTCTGATTTCAGGAATAGATTCTTGAAATATTTCCAGGGATTATTAACAAATCTTATGGATCTATACGGGGAAAGAACAGATTTTTCATATCAGCTTGAAGATGTAATTGAAACCTGCTGCAGTATGTTCCACGAATTGCAAATAACTCAGAAGCAGAATCCCGAAGAAAAAACTGTCGGGTTGTTCACCGGCTCCCGGAAAGAAGTTGGCGCGGTTTTTTATGTGGATCTTTTTGCTGGAAAGTTAAAAGGAATTCAGAAGCGCATTCCTTATCTAAAAGAGCTTGGAATCACGTTTATTCACCTTATGCCGATTTTCAAAACACCTTCCGGCTCGACGGATGGCGGCTATGCAGTGTCCAGCTACAGGGAGGTGGACCCTCGATATGGGACTATGCACGATTTAAAGGAATTAATTAAGGTTCTGAATAAAAATGGTATAAATCTTATCCTTGATTTTGTTCTCAACCATACATCGGACCAGCATGAATGGGCACTTAAGGCTAAAGAAGGGGATATCCGGTATCAGAATTACTACTATCTTTTTGATGATCAATCTGAAATTGATGAATATGCACCTTTTTTAAGGGATATTTTCCCGGAAGTGAGAAAGGGGAATTTTACATTCAACGAGCTTATGCAGAGATGGGTATGGACAACGTTCAACAGTTATCAATGGGACCTGAACTATAATAATCCTGCTGTTTTTATTCAGATGCTGAAAGAGATGTTTTTTCTTGTTGAAGCAGGAGTAGATATTTTGAGATTCGATGCTCCTGCATTTATCTGGAAAAGAAAAGGTACCGGCTGTGAAAACTTACCCGGGGTACATACACTAATCAAGGCGTTTAAATCTATAATGAATATTACAGCACCAGAGGTTCTTTTCTTATCAGAGGCTATTGTTCATCCTGATGAGATTGAGAAATATATCTCTGTAGATGAATGTGAACTCTCCTATAATCCTCTGCTGATGGCTACTTTGTGGGAATCTCTTGCTACACGAAAGGTATCACTATTGCAGAAATCAATGGAGAGATATGCCGCTCTACCTGAAGGATGTTACTGGATCAATTATATAAGATGTCATGATGATATTGGATGGACTTTTTCCGATCAGAATGCATGGGATGCAGGTTTGGATCCCGGAGGGCATAGAAAATTCCTGAATGAGTTTTATACCGGAAAATTTAATGGCAGTTTTGCAAAGGGACTGCCTTTTCAGGAAAATATGCAAACAGGAGATTTGCGGATTTCCGGCACCCTCGCATCTTTAGCAGGTTTGGAGAAGGCCTTAACAGAGGAAACTGAACTTGAGGTGAATATTGCAATAAATCGAATACTTCTTTTATATGGGGTTATTTTATCAATGAATGGATTTCCCCTCCTCTATATGGGTGATGAGGCTGGTTATCTGAATAATTACAGTTATATGGATAATCCGGACCATGCAGAAGACAGCAGATGGGTCCACAGACAGAAAACAGCATATCCTGAAAAAAATAAAAATCACTATTCCCGCCGTATTTTTGATAGACTGGCAAAACTAATACAGATAAGAAAAACCTGTAGATCTTTTGCCGGAAACAGAATAAAAATTATAAATTTGCAGAACTCTCATGTTTTTGGATTTTCCCGTACAAATATGGATAATTCTGAAGAAAAAGTAACCGTATTGGCTAATTTTTCTGAAGAGCTGCAGGTTATTGATGTATCCGGTCTGGTACATGATTTAATATCCGAAAATAATTATAATTCCAGAATAGAGCTTAAGGGTTATCAAATTCTCTGGCTAAAGGATGTGACTAACTAATGGATCACTGGAAACTTACACAAAAATCCTTTACCTCTCCAGACCTGGGAAAGTACGAAACCCTTTTTGCTCTTGGTAATGGGAATCTTGGACTTCGGGGGAACCTGGAGGAAACATGTACTAACTATCAAAAGGGCACCTATATAAACGGATTTTATGAAACTTTTCCAATTAAGTATGGTGAATCTGCATATGGTTATGCAAAGAAAAATCAGACTATTGTTAATCTTGTAGATGGAATGAGTTTTCGCATTTATGCAGATGGTGAACTTTTTACTACAGATAAGGCTGAAAATCATATTCGCGAACTTGATATAAAAGAAGGAATTTTAATACGGACATTTTCCTGGGTAACAAATTCCGGCGCCAGGATTGATGTTATAATTAAAAGGTTTGTTTCCCTGGTTAAAGAATCAACAGCAATTCAGATTTTGGAAATTAATGTATCTAATAAAAAAGTAGATATTGAGCTTGTTTCTTCTCTGTCTGATGTTCCGGACATGGAAAAAACAAGCAAAATAAATACTGCTGAGGATCCCCGTGCAGGGGGGGCAGCTCCGGAACAAAGAATTTTACATCGAAGAGATGTATCGGTATTCGGAACCAGAGCCCATATGATCCATCAAACAGAGGGAAGTGGAATGTCATTATTCGCCGGTATGGATCATTACTTTTCAGGCAATGATACCCCGGTTATTAATAATTCCATTACCCAAACGGAAGCATCTGTTAGTTTTAGATTTGAAGGAGTAAAAGGAAATCTTCAGCTCGTTAAATATCTCTGTTATCACCATGGTCTAAGTAAAATAGAGGATCAAATAAAAATTAATGGTTTAAATGATCTTGATTACTGTCTTAATCAAGGATCAGAATATTATATTAATGCTCAGAAAACTTTTCTCTCAGATTATTGGGATAGAACGGATATTGTAATTAAAGGTGATCCTGAATTACAGTTTGGTATCCGTTTTAATCTGTTTCACCTTCTCCAGTCTACAGGAAGGAACGGGAAAGTAAGTATTGCTGCAAAGGGGCTTACAGGACTCGGGTACGAAGGGCATTATTTCTGGGATACAGAAATTTATGTACTTCCCTTCTTTATCTATACTTTCCCGGAAATTGCTAAATCACTTCTTTCATATAGATACAGCATTATAGATAAAGCCAGGGAACGAGCGGAAGAACTCTCTCATAAAGGTGTTCTTTATCCCTGGCGTACGATAAATGGAGAAGAGGCTTCGGCTTATTTCCCGGCAGGAACTGCCCAGTACCATATAAACGCGGATATTGCGTTTGGTATAAACAAATATCTTAAATCAACCGGAGATATTAATTTCTTTCTTGAATACGGTCTCGAAATACTTGTTGAAACTGCAAGATTCTGGTTCGATTTAGGTGAATATATACCTGGTTTAAACGGAGATTTCTGTATTCATGAAGTAACAGGTCCCGATGAGTATACTGCACTTGTTAACAATAATCTTTATACAAATATTATGGCAAAGGAGAACTTATTAACTGCCTGCGTTTATCTTGAAGAACTAAAAAATACCAATAACAAATTTTATGAATCTTTTATAAAAAAATTTGATATATCGGATGCTGAGATATCTAAGTGGTATAATGCAGCAGAAAGAATTCGTCTTCCATACAATTCAAAATTATCAATCTATGCTCAGGATGATGCTTTTCTTACCCGTCCTGTTTGGGATTTCGAAGGTACACCTGCAGATAAATATCCTCTTCTCCTTCATTTCCATCCCCTCACAATCTATCGTTATCAGGTAATAAAACAGGCAGATGTTGTAATGGCTTTATTCCTTCAGGGGAATCATTTCTCCCTGTCCGAAAAGAAACGCAACTTTGATTATTATGAGGAATTAACTACCGGCGACAGTTCTCTTTCTGCCTGTATTCAGGGTATTGTTGGTGTTGAGCTTGGGTATCTTGACCTCGGGATGAAATATTTGAGGCATACAGCATTGATAGATCTTCATGATCTGAATGAGAATGTATGTGATGGTGTTCATACTGCATCCATGGCTGGATCATGGATGTCCGTAATTTATGGTTTTGCCGGTATGAGGGATTCAGGTAATGTTCTTTCGTTTTCACCAAGACTCCCGGCAGAGCTGGATGAAATTTCGTTTAAGATCAATTACATGGGGCGCCTGCTTTCAGTTATAATTACTCCGGATAAGGTTGTGTATGAGTTACTAACAGGTAATTCTTTAAGTTTGATTAATTATTATGATGAAATCCATCTTATATCCGGGGAAAAGGTAATTATCCACCTGCAGCCGGAGTTTCGGGCTGTTCTGATTGATAATCATTTTGAGGATGATCCTGGGAATTTTATTATTGAGGCTGAGGCTGCTGGTATAAAATGTGTGATTTTAGCAGAGACGGAAGGTATTGTCCCGCCTCCTGATCCTGAATTATTTTTAACTGCTGCAGAAGATTTGAAAATAAGACGTTGGGATTGTATTGGTGTTACTACACGATCTGAAGGAAAAGATGCCTTAAAATCAGCAGAGATGGCCTGTGTGAAATTAGAAAATCTTAAGGATTTGACCCTGGGCAGTATTAAAAAAATTTACAAACAATTTTCGCTTGACTGGAATCATGGTATTGATTTTCAGTCACAAAGACAATGAGATTATAGAAGACAGTTTCATTTTTTGGGGGAAATCAAAAAAAGGAATATTATCGGTAATTTAAAGCTATACAAGTTTTTCATTTAAAACTTTTTTTACAAATTCAACTTTGGATGTGACATCCAATTTACGGTATATATGTAAAACATGCTTTTTTACTGTTGAACTTGCAATACAGTATTCTTCAGCCACTTCCCTGTAGGTATATCCTTTGATAATCCCTTTAAGTATCTCTTTTTCCCTGCGTGTTAAATTGTATTCTTTCCTTACTGTTTCATCTTCTTCCATTTGAACTTTATGCAGTATTTTTCTGGCAACTATGGGACTTATAGGTGAACCGCCTGAATAGAGGTTCTTTATCTGCTCAACCAAATCAATACCTTTGGTATTTTTAAGAACATAACCATCTGCGCCAGACCTTATTGCCTTAAGGATCTTATCCTCCTCTTCAAAAATTGTAACCCAAGTTCACCAAAATAGCCACGAAAATAAAAAAAAATGACTCAATATTAGTATTTTTTGACTTCTAGAGCCTCTATGTGGGAGGAAAGACCCAATCTGGTTTTCGTAGTGACCCACAAGCTGTTTTTATGCTTGCCACATATCCAATTTTATGATAAAATTCTGACCATGTATATTAAAAGAGTTACCAAGAGTCATGGACCTGGTAGAAAAAAATATGAATATCTCCATCTTGTAGAGAGTATACGAGGCGATAACGGACCCAGACAGAAGTTTATCTTAAATCTTGGAAAACTTGATATTGATCCCTCTCTGTATAAATCTCTTGCCAGAAGGATCGAAGATATCCTGACTGGTCAGAAGAGCTTTGAAAGTCTACCTCTGGATCTTGAAAAAGTGGCCCGCAGTACGGCGTCAAAAATATTTGACAAAAGAGCAGAGGAAAATAAAGATTTAGAAGATACCGATTTTAGAAATATTGACATTAATTCCATAGAAGCCTCGGAATCGAGAAGCTTTGGTGGTGAATATCTGTGTAATTCCATCTGGAATGAGCTGGGAATGAACCGTTTCCTCAAAAAAATGGATATTTCTGAGAAAACCATACCAGTTCTGGAAGCTCTTGTAATCGGACGACTTGTAGACCCCGGTAGTGAAAGGTATACAAGGGAATGGGCCGAACACCGATCTTCCCTATTTGAGATAACAGGATTACCGTACAAGTCATCACTCAACTCTTACTACCGGGGTGGAGACTCTCTTTTCGGAATAAAAGAAGAACTGGAAAAGCATTTGACAGGAAAAGAAAGAGATCTGTTTTCATTAGAAGAAAATCTCTTCTTTTTTGATCTGACAAACTCATATTTTGAAGGACAGGCATTAGGTAATCCAAAGGCTCAATACGGCAGGTCAAAGGAAAAAAGGTCTGACTGCAGACTTGTGACAATGGGAATGATCGTTGATGAACTGGGATTTGCAAAATATAGTGAATTGTTCCCGGGAAATCAGTCTGAGGCTGCTACACTACCGGGTATGGTGAAGTCTCTGGAAAAGAACCTGTCTGAAACAAGTGATAAAACTATCGTAATGGATGCAGGGATCGCCACTGAAGATAATCTGAAATGGCTGAAAGAGAATGAATACCACTATATAGTTGTAAATCGTGGAGGAGTCCCGTTTGAAAAAGATTTTTCAGATATGAAAACCCTCAGGACAAATGAAAATGGGGATAGTGAAATAGAAATCAAAAGATTTGACATAGAAGATGAAGCCTATATCCTGTGCAAAAGCAGGAAAAAGACAATAAAGGAACAGTCCATGCGAACCCGTGTTGAAGATCTGTTTGTCGGGAGACTAGTCTATTATTTTTCTGGTCTTAATAAGAAGCGGGGAACAAAGAGATACCAGAAGGTCATTGAAATGATCGGCCGGTTGAAGGAGAAATATCCCTCGGCGGCAAAACTATATGATGTGGAAGTTATTCCCGAAAAAGATAAAAATGCTTCTGATCCGGCACTAAAGGCAGTGAGCATTAAGTGGGAAAAGAAAGAAAATAAATATGATGAAAGACAACAAGACGAAGGTTCATATGTCCTGAGAACAGACCGAACAGATCTTTCTGATGAGAAGATATGGAACATCTATATCATGCTTGGAAACATTGAATATTCCTGGCTGACAATGAAATCTTATCTTGGACTCAGACCAAACTTTCACCAGAAGGAAGATCGAGTTGATTCCCATATGTTTATTTCGGTTCTTGCCTACCATATTCTTCATATTATTGAATACAGATTGAGAGTAAATAATGACCATAGAAAGTGGGCTACTATCAGGAATGTATTGAGTACTCACAATCGGCTCACTCTGTCTTTTCAGGAACAAACAGAAGGCGGAGAAGTCAAACATAGGGTTATTAGGACTTGTACAAAACCTGAAACGGAACATATGAAGATCTACAATATTTTTAACCTGAAAGGGAATATTGGTAGGGTTTCCAGTATCTCTTAAATACTGTAGTGACCACACATAATATTAAGAGCTTACCCTGTAAGGTTTTATCTTTTATTATGGTGAAGTTGGGATAATAATATCAACAAGAGTTTCAGGATTAGTTTTAGCAATAACAAGTAATTCTTCGCTTTTAAACATTTTCATTTATCCAACTTTTCTGAATACGTCGCATGATATGACCCAGGATATGAATTAAAAAAATCTAATACATGTGTTTCACCAGTGTCAAACTCAAAAATCTTAACTATATCATATACAAGCATTTCATTATACAATTCTTTGAAATGAGCTTTTTGCGCTGTATCACATTTTCTACTTAAAAAATACTTCTTCTCTAATATATTGGCTATTAACTGGCGCAAAAAGCCAAAAACAAGCCGATTTCATAGACATCGCAAAAGCCTGGAAATGTTTAAAATATTATAACTGATCACTGTTCACTGATTTTACACCAAGCTCCTCATAGATATCTGAATCAGCAGTAGTATCACTCTCAAGAGTAAACACAGAAACCCCTTCCAGTAGAGTATTCATATTCTCTGTATTTGTCGAACTAAGTTCTGCAACATCACTCATCGCTCTGTGAATCTCTTCAATCTGCCCCCTTGAGGTTGCCACACTGGATGTATTGTTATCGGATGCTTCTTTAATACGGAGTAAAGCAATATTTATATCATTGACACCCAGGGTTATTTCATCTGAACCTGTTTTTATATTCGCTGTAATATCAAGAAGAGATAATGCCGAATCCTGGATCTCCTTACTGCCTTCAGACAATTCATTAGTACTGGATAATATTTCAGAAAATGCTTCTACGAAATTACGCACTTCGATCTCAATCTTTTTAAATGATTCACCACTCTGCTTAGTAACATCCGCAGTCTGATTTATTCTGTTTATAAGCCCGGTAAGAGAGTCTGAGATATCATTGGCATTCTCTGCTGTGGATTCAGCAAGTTTTCTTATTTCATCTGCAACAACTGCAAAGCCCTTTCCTGCATCACCTGCATGAGCGGCCTCTATGGCAGCATTCATGGACAGAAGGTTAGTCTGGGAAGTAATATTATTTATAACTTCCAGCATTTCCTGCATTGCACCCATATTTTTAACAGCATCCTGTACTATAGCATTTGCTTCTTCAATTTTTTCGCTGCCGTCTTTCGTCATCTTAATTAAGCTTTCAGTAACATTTTGTTTTGAATCGGCGACTCTTGCTACATTAAGAATTGATGCTGTCATCTCCTCTACAGCAGCAGAAGTCGTGCTGACACTTTCTACCTGCATACTAATTTGTTTAGAAAGGCTGGATGTATTTGATGAAATCTCTTCAATTGCAGAGGAAGCCTCAACAATCTGATTGTTCTCCTCTTTAATTTTTTCGTGAATTTCATCAAGATTATTTGTCATTTCCCCGGATGAGATCTCAATCTGAGTAATCCGTCCGCCAAGAAGATCATTAAGTTCCCTCTCTTCATTTACTGTAGTAACAACTCCTCCAATAATATCTTTCAAAGAAGATATGGCAAGATTGAAGTTTTCAGCCATATCTCCAATTGCATCATCAGGAATTATTGTGATCTCTTTTGACAGATCACCCTCAGCCATATCCCTGGATACTTTTCCTATTGCCTTCACATGGATATCAACTCGTCGAAATACATAAGTAAATATGATTATAAAAAGAACACAGGCTGCAGCAGTAGTTCCCAGTAGAATATATAGAGTGAAAGTTAGCCCAACTTTGCTATTTAGATTATAGTAAAGAATATATCCAATGAACCCGAAAAATGTAACTAACACAAAATAGATGATTATCTGAGCCTGCTTCAATCCGGGAACTCTTTTCTTTTTACTGCTTTCCATACTAACTCCATTTATAAAAGATACAGAAAGTGGGTGTTTAAGATAAAATTTCTACAGATTATCTTTTAAAACAACCTGAGCCCACCTCATCTGGATTTTTAGTTAAAGAAACTTCTAATACTACTAATACAGTTTAATATAATTTTGCTTTTTGTTCCATCCATACCAAAGCCTAATAATCTGGCTACAGTCTCCCTTGCTAAAACTGTAATGTCATCGAATTTACCTTTGGAATAAAACCAGAAGCGATTATAAACTTATCTCCCCTATTAACTGTTTTAAGAGTTCAGTTTTACAATTTTATCAACAACCTCTTTTACAATGAAATCTATAAGTTGTCTTTCAGTATTGTCATCTTTTTTAGGAGGAGCAACTAATTCTGTTATTTGAGAATCAGAAAGAGCACGTTTTGGTCCCAACAACTCAGTGTAAAGTGTTATCTTTGCTGATGCCTCAAGAACCTCAATTCTATCAAATGCTTTTAAGAGAGTTTCCCCTACAGTTAATACACCATGATTTGCCATAATTACTATATTACCCTGTACAGTGGCAGCTGATACAATCTGTGCCAGTTCAGTACTACCCTGTTTTGCATATTGAGTAAATATAGGTGTTCCAAGAATTACGGCAGATTCTGCTATAAGAGTTGTATTAATTTTTGTTTCTGAAGCTGTAAAACTGCTGGCTGTTACAGGATGAGCATGAACAACAGCCTGTATTTCAGGACGCATATTATGCACAGCAATATGCATAGATGTTTCTATACTGGGTTTAAGCTCGGGTGTCAGGTTTTCTCCTTTGAGAGTTATAATACCTATCTGCTCAGGCTGTATTCTACCCTTATCAAGCCCGGAAGGGGTTATGCAGATCTTATCCTTGCCCAGTTTTAGGCTTACATTCCCTCCGGAACATGTAGTTAAATTTTTATCATATAATCGCCGCATAAAATATGCTACTTCTTCCCGTTCAGCAAAATATTCCATTGTTAATACTCCTAAGGTTGCTGAGATCGTTCCCCGAGTTGCATGGGCGAACATCAAACTTGTTTGCGACCAGCCTGTATCTGGTTATAGCATATATCGACTAAAAATTTCAAAAGAAATTACTCTGATTAGACAAAATATTGGGATAATGCCAGACTGGTTATTTAAAGAAAGGTACCGTGATATAATCCATCATATGGATAAAAGTAGCACAAGAAAAACCTTCTCAGAAAGAGTTAAACTTATTCTAAAGTATATTCCACCGGGAAAGATTATCAGCTATGGTACAGTTGCTGCCCTTGCAGGCAGTCCCCGAGCAGCCCGGCAGGTTGTTCAAATATTGCACAGAACTGATAACATTCCCTGGCACAGGGTGGTAAACAGCCATGGAGTAATTGCAATAAAGGATTCTGATGGTTTTCAGGAGCAGAAGATGCTGCTTAGTATGGAAGGAGTGGAATCCGATCAAGCCGGGAAAATTGAGCCCGATAAATATCAGTGGAAAATAAATTCCATAGATGAGCTAATAGAACAGGATAAGTAATATGCCTCTTTGGTTAACATACTCTCTTTTTGCCACTTTTTTCTATGGAATGCTGAATTTTTTATATAAAGTCGTAGCGGAGAAAAAATACCTGAATCAGGCAGTAATTCTAATTTCTGCATCTTCTGTTGTCATTTCGTCTGCTGTTACAGTATTAATCCAGGGAACAGGATTTTCAGGAATTCTTCCTGCTCTGCCATATGCTGCTGCAAACGGAACACTCTTCGCATTTGGAGCTCTTGCCAAATTTAAAGCCCTTCAGTTTGCTCCTGCATCTGTTGTCTTTCCTGTAAATAAATCCAATGTTCTGTTTGTAATAATAATAGGAATACTTTTAAAAGACCGGGTATTTTTGTTATTGGAGGTATAATAGGAGTTCTGAACTTTGCCGGTTACGGCCTTGTTCTTAAGGCATTTGCCACCGGCAGTATGTCCCTGATCCAGCCAATCTTTGCCTTGTCGATATTGATACCTATTTTCCTGTCTGCTGTTATCTATAAAGAGAAACTTACCCTTATAAGAATTTTAAGTATTGGATTATCACTGGCTTCAGTTCTGCTTATTAAGAATGGATAAAAATTATCTATTCTGTTCCAGGCAATAATATTAGTAAATTGTACTACCAATTAAAAAAGCTGGAATGAGTTTATTAATATCAGGATAAAATGATAGTATAAACTCTATGAATAGAACTAATTTCCGAACATACATGTCCACACTGTTTCTAAAATCTGTTATTAGAGTTATCTGTAAAATTGACTCCAGTGAATTCACCCAAATTCCCCATATTGGACCTGGAATAATTATTATGAATCATATAAATTTTCTTGAGGTTCCACTTATCCAGGTTTGTATGGCTCCCCGGGAAATGTATGGCATGGTAAAAAAGGAAACATGGAATAATTTCTTTATTCGTTTTTTTCTAAACACCTATGGAGCAATTCCAGTTAACAGAGGTGGAGTTAATATTGAAACCTTCAAACTGGTAAAAAAAACTTTAGGAGATGGAGCTTTTATCTGCATTGCTCCTGAAGGGACCAGAAGTAAAAATGGGATTCTCCAAAAAGGG
>JAUVLL010000226.1 GCA_030600745.1 Spirochaetaceae bacterium
GATTCTCTACGAGCAGGGGCAGTACCTCTGACCATATCCCTATATAGATTGTACTTTTGGCTTTGGAAATAAGATCAGAAGCAATTTCAAAGGCTTTTTCTTTGTTCTGAAGGTTCCAGACAGGATCAAAATCGGATACAAAGTTTACAGATTTAAGCCTGCTCTCCAGCTCTTTTGTAAACTGATTATACTCTCTTCGAAGTTTGTCTACTAAATCATTTGGTGAAAGAGGGCTGAAAAGTTCCGGTTTTACACCTGTAGAAATTGCCACTCCTTTTTTTATCAATCTTCGGGTTATATCGTAAACCCTGGAATGGGGAACTCCGGAATTCTGGGAAATTGTATATGCACTTGCAGGGTGCTGATTAAGGAGGGCAATATAAACCTTTGCCTCATATTCAGTAAACCCCATCTCTTTTAGATAAGAAACTGTCTCTTCCAGATTTGTTTTCATGATGCCGCCTTTGTGTATAATTTCCTGTTTTCTATAGATCAAGTTGAATTGAGATTGCTTTACCAATATTATTTAATTCACTGGAAGAGATGTATCCATCACGATTGATAAGTCGTTTTTTACTTACTGTAGTAAGTTGATCTGCCATTGCTTTGGAAGTTTTATTATGGAATGTTACATATGCTTCACTGGGATATAATTTTTCAATTTTACTGCTTAAAGGTATAACATGAACTCTGTTTAGAAACTTATTCGAAGCATCATTACTAATAATTACAGCTGGTCTTTTTTTACGAATTACACCACCAACAGACGGGTCGAAGTTTACCCACCAGATTTCACCCCTTTTCATTATAACTGTCTCTGATTGTTCTTTCTGCCCACTCTTCTGCTTTATATTCTCTTTCTGTTTCTGCTGCCATTTCTGCATATGCAGTATACATATCTTTTTTGACAACGTGGGGGCGTACAAGATCCTCAATAAAATGACTTATTTTTCGGGGTCCAATAACAGATCGCAAGCCGTTGTAGACCTCTTCATCTATGGTTAGTGTTAATTTTTTCTGCATCTTTACACCTCGTCTATACGTGTAGTATACGTGTAGATTGTAGGGTTTGTCAATAATTATTTTGTATCTCCATATACTGCTGTATCTTCTTCCAGATCCGGAACATCATCAAAACTGACAGTCCCCAGTTTCCCGTCTCTTATCTCCTGAATAAGGAGACGGCAGGCTCTACCATAATCAACATTTCCGCCTTTTAAGAGGAAGCCTCTTTTTTTGCCTATTAATGTAATACCTTCCTGTGATTCTTCAGGAAGTTCCTCAATTTTAAATCTTGATTTCAGGCGCTCTGCATAGCTTTCTACCATATAGATATATGCAAATCGGGCAATATCCTGAATATCCAGAATACTGTCCCTAATACTCCCAAGAATTGCAAGTTTATACCCAACTGTCTGATCTTCAAATTTCGGCCACAGTACACCTGGTGTATCAATAAGCTCAAATCCTCGGGAGATACTTACTCTTTGGAATCTCTTTGTTACTGCAGGTCTGTTACTTACTTCGGTCTTTTTTTTACCAACTATTTTGTTTATCAACGTGGATTTACCGACATTTGGAATACCTGCAACCATTGCTCTTACAGGTCGTCTTGTGAACCATATCTCATCCTTGCACATATCTCTGCACATTTTGACAATTTTACCAGGGTTTTTATCTGTTGTACTCGACATTGATATGGCAGTTATACCGGGTTGGGTATTAAAGTAGCTGATCCATTTTTTAGTTATTACAGGATCGGCCAGATCACTTTTATTAATGATAATTATACGGTTTCTATCTTTTACCAACTCATTTATAAGCGGATTCCTGCTGGAAGATGGAATCCGGGCATCCAGTAACTCAATTACAACATCTGTCTGATTAAGGGATTCTGTAATCTGCTTACGGGTTTTATGCATGTGTCCGGGGTACCAGTTTATTGTCATCTATTATTCCTGAATTGCAAATATTTGTAGACAATTGTAACATCATATTCATGACTCTTGCAATTGAGTATTTAGATTCATATAATCACCACACTTATATCTAGTAAAAGAGGATAATCCATGACATCAGATGAATTACGAAATAAATATATTGAATTTTTTGTATCAAAAAACCATAAACAGATAAGCGGAAAGTCGTTAATTCCGGAGAATGACCCTACAGTACTTTTTACGACTGCAGGAATGCACCCATTGGTACCTTATCTTTTAGGAGAAGAGCATCCTGCAGGAAAAAGACTTGTGGACTTCCAAAAATGTATTAGAACAGGTGATATTGATGCAGTTGGGGACCCAAGTCATCTGACTTTTTTTGAGATGCTTGGAAACTGGTCTTTAGGGGATTATTTTAAAGAAGAAGCAATTAAAATGAGCTTTGAGTTTCTTACATCACCTGAATGGCTTGGTTTTTCTGCGGATAAATTGTCTATTACTGTATTTGCAGGTGATTCTGAAGTTCCTGCAGATGATGAGTCTGCTTCAATCTGGAAATCTTTGGGTATACCCGATGAGAGAATCTATTTCCTTCCAAGAGAAGATAATTGGTGGGGGCCGGCTGGAGCTACAGGTCCCTGCGGACCGGATTCAGAGATGTTTATAGATACAGGGAAAACTACTTGTGGACCTGACTGTAAGCCGGGATGTCATTGTGGAAAGTATTTTGAGATATGGAATGATGTCTTTATGCAGTACGATAAGAAAGAGGATGGATCCTATGTCCCTATGAGCAGGAAATGTGTTGATACAGGGATGGGTATAGAACGAACTGTTGCAATGCTACAGGGAAAATCATCTGTTTATGAGACTAAAGGCTTTGCAGAGCTTATTGTCCGGATAGAAAAGATATCGGGAAAACAGTATGGAAGTGATGAATCCACAGATATTTCAATTCGAATAATTACTGATCACTGCAGAACAGCTGTTTTCATCCTTGGAGATAAACAGGGTGTTAAACCCTCCAATCTTGGACAGGGCTATATCCTCCGTCGGCTGATTCGAAGGGCGATCAGGCATGGAAGGAAACTTGGTATTGAGGGTTCATTTCTCCCTGCACTTGGTTCCATGGTAATTGACCAGTATCTGTTTATTTATCCGGAGCTCGAAGCATCACGGGATCTTCTTCTTAAAGAGCTTGCTGCAGAAGAGGATCGGTTTTCTTTTACCCTGCAGAAAGGTGAGCGTGAATTTGAAAAACTTCTTCCAAATCTGTTAAAAAGTAAAAATCCGATAATTCCAGGCAGGATGGCATTTAAACTCTACGATACCTATGGATTCCCGTATGAAATTACTGAAGAACTTGCTGCTGAGTATGGATTAAAGGTTGATAAATCTGGTTTTGACAAGGCTTTTGAGAAACACCAGGCACTGTCGAAACAGGGTGCTGACAAGGTTTTTAAGGGAGGACTTGCAGATAATTCTGAAACTACAACTGCCCTTCACACGGCAACACACCTGCTCCATAAGGCTCTAAGAATAGTTCTTGGTGATCATGTGCAGCAGAAGGGTAGTAATATAACTCCCGAAAGACTGAGGTTCGATTTTGTTCATTCTGAAAAAATGACACCGGATCAGATAAAAGAAGTAGAGGACCTTATAAACAAACAGATAAAAGAGGATCTTCCGGTAACCATGGAAGTGATCAGCCTGAAGGAGGCGAAGGAAAAGGGAGCTCTGGCATTCTTTGGGGACAAGTATGATGAACAGGTAAAGGTTTATTCTATTGGCAATTTTTCCAAAGAGGTTTGCGGCGGCCCTCATGTTTCAAGTACTGGAAATATGGGCTATTTCAGAATAAAGAAGGAGCAGTCAAGCTCTGCCGGAGTCAGAAGAATCAGGGCTGTTCTGGAGTACAGCTAACTGACCGCATGCTCCGTTAACGGATCTTCCTTTTCTGTATCTTTTTGTTACAGTGATACTCAGCTCTTCAAGCATAGTAATAAAAGATTCTACAGTTTTATCGTCCGGTTCCCGATAGGGCAGATCATCTACCGGGTTCCAGGGAATAATATTTACAATTGTTTTTATATTATGTGTAAAATGACGGAGTTTTATGGCATCCTCTCTTTTGTCATTTATTCCTGCCATTAGTACATATTCCATAGTAATACGTTTCTTTGTTTTTTCCTGAAAGTAAACAAGGCTGGCTTTTAGATTTTTAAGTGTTTCTTTTCCTGCAACAGGCATCAATTCTGCCCTTATCTTTTCATCTGCACTTATCAATGAGACTGCAAGTCTTACAGGGATACCTGTATCAGCAAGCTCTTTTATTTTTCCTGTTATCCCGCTTGTAGAAATAGTAATTCTTCTATGGCCAATATTTTGTCCCTTTGGATGATGCAGGATTTCTATTGATTTCATTACTTCGGTTAGATTCGCCATGGGCTCACCCATACCCATAAAAACTATGTTGGATATATTTCCGTATCTGGATTGAAGATGAAGGAATTGTTCAACAATTTCTCCTGCATCCAGATTTCTAATCAGACCCATAGTAGCTGTTTTACAGAATGTACAGCCCATTGCACATCCTGCCTGACTTGAAAGGCATGCTGTTTTTCTTTCGTTTTCGTCGATGAGGAGAACACTCTCAATATAACTGTTATCCTGCAGCTTCAGTGTTATTTTAGCAGTACCATCGTCACTTAATTCCTCTTTTGAAACTTCTGATGTAAGTATTGTTTTCTCTTTCAGAGTTTCTCTTAACTCCAGAGGAAGATTTGTCATATCAGTGAAGTTGGTAATGCCCCTGTGAATCCACTCAAAAATCTGGTTTCCCCTAAAAGAAGGCTTTATATTCAAGTGCTGAGCTAATTCCTTAGGGAGCATTCCCGTTAATAATGGTTTCATATTTTATTTCTACTTACTGAACTGCTTTTATCCTTGCCATAAGATTAGTTACATAAATATTTCTTATGCCCAGTTTCTGGAACTCCTCAAGTATTTCAATGGCTTTTGTTTTTTCTCCAAGAATCATGTGGCATTCAGCAATTTCTGTATAAAGTCTATGATTTTTTCTATCATTTTTTAAGAGCCCCTGCAGGCTTTCAATAGCGTTTACAAAATTGCCTTTTTCTTTATTTATCAATGCCAGACCGAGTATAGCATATGCATCAAATTCAATGTTAAGAGCTTTTTGATAGTATTCTTCGGCATGATCGAAATCTTCCAGTGCACGATAAGAATCACCTGCTCTTGTTAGAATAACTTTGTTATATGGGTCAAGTTTAAGAATTTTTTGCCAGCATTCCAAAGATTCCTGATCTCTGTTAAGGCCCCTGTAACAGTCAGCAAGGCCAAAAAGTGCATAAAAATTATTTGGTTCGATTTCCAGAGCCTGAATAAAGTATTTTAAACCATTTTCATGAGATTTTAGTTTACGGTGACAGTTACCCAGGGATGTTAGAACCCTAATATCTATGGAATCATTTTTTACTTCAACCATTCTTTCCCAGTAATGAAGGGCTTCTCTAAATTCCTTGAAATCATAATGAAGATGTCCAAGTCCTATTAAAGCATAGGGGTTGTCGGCTTCAAGTTCCAGAACCCGAAGGTAAACTTCTTTAGAACTCTTAAAGTCTTTTACCTTTCTATATGCATCAGCAACACGGGTAAGTACAGTAATATTTCTACTATCATGAAGGAGGTACTGTTCCCAAATTTTTATTGCCTGATTAAATTTTCTAAGTGCTTTATAGCAGTCTGCCAGTCCAAAAAGAGCATAGTTGTTCAACTCGTATAGATCAAGACATTTCTGATAGTAAATTATGGCATCCTT
>JAUVLL010000031.1 GCA_030600745.1 Spirochaetaceae bacterium
GAAATATCTTATATTAAAAATCTGGTTTTTGTTATAAGCCTTTTGTTTATCCTTATTACAGGCCTGGGTTTGTTTGCAATGTTCAGGTTTGAATTCCTAATTACTATAATTACAGGATTTGCCAATATTCTGAATAAGATAAGACTGGTAAAAAATAAACAGCATTTTAAAGATAAAGTGATACATGAAGCCTATTACACCAGAAAATGTTTCAGGCAGTATTTTAATAGCCATATATTCTATTTCCTGGCTGGAAATGTTCTTACTCTTGTCTATCATTTTCTTCAAATCCTTATACTTTATGTTATCATTCTTGGCCTTGGTATTCATATGCCCTTTTTAAAGGGAATTACTCTGAGTACTCTGCAGCAGGCACTTATTGCTTTTCAACCTACTCCCGGGGGTGCTGGTTTTGGAGAAGGAGTGTTTGTTCTTCTTTTTAAAGGGGCTGTCCCTGTTTATCTTCTTGGAGTTGCAATAGTTCTCTGGAGAATATTTACTCAATATCTTACAGCAATTTTCGGTGCTGCTATATCCGGGTCATATTTTCATAAAAACACAATCAGGAAACGAGACTCTTTAACTTAAGGTTGTGATTTATCGTCTCTTTTATATATAACCTCATATTGGATTGACAGTTCCTTCAATTTCTTAATTATCGTGTTTTCAAGTCTAAGATCGCTGCAGGAACTGCCAATATTCATTTCGAGTTTACCTTTATAACTGTACAATGCAGTAATTCTTCCAAGAAAGTGAGAGTTGCCTGGAAGAACATTAAATCCAGTAATGAACTGTTCTAAGGGTGAAGGTAAGATAATATCGCCCAGGTTTGTGAGTATGCCTGAATATAGATTCCTTGAGAATAGAAAATAGAAAAATCTAAAAAGTAAATTTTTCAGCGGTAAGGGGGTAAAACGGAAAAAGAAGTTTTTTTCAAGTCTTAAATTTCTGGATATTTGGTTTTCCAATGATCCAGAATGTCGTTCATGCCTAATAGAGTTTGATATGTGTGTTACTATTTCTTTGAAAGAGAAACGATGCTCCCCCGAGTTAAAACTTGGAGAATAGACGTATGAAAAATTTTTCAGAGTTTTAGTTGGATAGTACTTCCTTAGATTAACTGGTATCTGTACTCTTATCGGAAGATTTGATTTAGCTGAACCATTCTTTATATCCTCGAAGAACAATTCCTGTAATGACTCTGCATAAATAGCTGACATGTAAACATTAAGAGTGGTATTCATTTTTCTTGCCTTTGACCGGATATCCTCAAGATCCATAAATATACGTGTACTGTAATATTTTTCTACAGGTATCATTTTATTTTTTGGGATATAGGCTGGTGGAAATATTTTTTGTTTTGGACCTTTGGGAGAAAAGGTATTTCTATATCCACATTGCCATTCTTCCTTATCTATTGGTTCATAAACATTTTTAATCAATTCATCAGTATCAATTTTATTGCCCTGTATCTCAAAGTATTGAGCTATAAGAGTAAGAAGAAAACTCAACGTACCATAACCATCTGACAGTGCATGAGATAGTTCTATAGCTACTGTTTTTTCTAAAGCTCTAATTCTAAAGAGAAAATTATTTTCCATGAAATTTACATATCTGTTAGTTCTTCCAGTGTCCTCTTCTATTTGTGGAATATCATTAGTGTGTTCGAAAATAAATCTAAAAAAAGTCTTTTTTAAATATACCTGGAAAAATGGGAACCGCTTTATAGTTATCTCAAGGGCTTTTTGTAGTTGCTCTATCTTGACTGATTCGTTTAATGTAACTGAAATTCTCGATATAGTTGGCTCTTTTGGGGAATGAATCGGAATAAAAATCTGTCCGGCATTATCAACCGGATAGAATTGTTGAATTTTAGATGTCATTTATTCACCTTTTGTGTAGTTTTTAAGAAAGGAGGCAGTATGAAAAGTGTTGCAAAACAAGCGGTACTTAATGTAAAAACAATAAGCAAACCAAAATATCGAATAGGCTGAAACTGTGCAAGACTTAGAAAGAGAAGCCCGGCTATAATAGAAAGAGTTGTTATTACAATTGGTCGTCCCGTATGTTTTAATGTTTGATATACAGCTTTACCAGGATCGTAAGGATAAAGCATAATTTGTTTTTGATACTGGAGGAGGAAGTGGATGGAATCATCCACACCAACTCCTATAGAGATGCATGAGACCATAATTGTTGTCATATCGAGAGGTATCTTAAAAAGTGCCATTAATATAAGACTTGAAAAAATACCTGTAAGTAGAGGAATCAGTGTTAAAATACCTTTTATAATTGATTTAAAGGAGATGGAAGAAATAATACCGATTAATAACAGAGCTGCAATAGTTGAAACTAAAAAATCTCTTCTCATTTGTTTTGACAGCTTAAGAAAATTCAGACTCTTGCCACTTAATTTCCAGTGAATATCATTGTCTAAATTATTTTCAAGAGTACACTTTATATCTCTGATTAGAGCAATAGTATCTTCTTCATCTATAGGCATAGTTTTATCTCTGTTAAATACTCTGATCAAAATACTGATTTTAGAGTAATCCTTGTTTGCTGTAGTTATATTTGTATTAATAGTTCCAAACAGTCTGGAAACAAGAAGATTAAGACCCCTGGATTGAAAATAACCGTCATCCCCTGTCATAATTCTGCCAGCATAACTCAAATATTCAGGAAAGGAGAAAGTATAGCAGATATTCGGTATTTTAGATAATTCCTGTTCAACTTTGTATATATTGGAAAGCACTTCAGGTTGTAGGAAGAAATCCTTATCTGTTCCCACTAATTCTATTTTAAGTTCATCCAATCCTCCAATTTTTTTTATAAACTTGTTAAGATCAACTATTACATCTGAAGATTTAGGAAAATATTTGGCCGGACTTGTATTAAACGAAATTCCCGGTAAGAGGATGATAAATACTGTTGCTATCAGGACAATTACTATAATTGCGGGAACTTTCCAGTTTACAATATAAGAACCAAAATGATTTAGAAATTTTGATAATGGATCCTTATCCAGTATCTTAAGTTTTTTTTGATGTGGAACAGGTTGGAGAGATAAAAATGCAGGAAGAAGCGTTATTGAAAGAATTGCGGAAAATAATATACCAAGAGATGTTATAATTGCGAATTCTCTGATTTGGCTTATTGTGGCCAGTAAAAGACTTACCAAACCTATTAGGGTTGTAAATGAAGCCAGTATGACTGTTCCGCTAATATCTGTAACAGATTTTATAATTATATTATTTTTTGATTCATTGCTGTGCCTTGCAAGGCTGTAATAGGCACTCATAACATGAATACTGTATGAGCTTCCGAGGGTCAGTACCAGAGGCGGGGATATTATACTCACCATGGATAATTTGAAACCCACTATTACCATTACACCAAGAGAGAATATAGTACCGCTAATAACAAGGGTTATTGGAAGAAAAACTGCACGTTTTGATTTAAATCCCAGATAGTAACTTATAAGTATTGTTGCAATTACAAATATCAATAGTTTGCTGAAATCTTTAGTTAGAAAAATTTCAGTTTCTGCTGAAAATGGCAAAGTGCCGGTTACAACGACATCAAGTTCTGATCTTAATGGATCAATTATATTATTAATTATTTCCATTTCAGATATATATATATTTATTTTTTTTAATAGTAATATCACCACCAGAGCATCTTTATTGTTTGAACTTAAAAAACCTGATGTAAAATTTGATTTGTTTAATCTGTTTACAAAAAGTTTAAGATCTTTGTCATTCCTGGGTGCAATACCTCCTGGTGACAGGGGGACTACTGTAAGTCTTGAACCGGTTTTTTCAAGTGTGGTAAATGAAAAAGGTTCAATAGTTTCCTCAACAGGAAGTGCTGACTGAAGTTTTATATAGCTATTCTGGAATTTCTGCAACACGTCCACAGTGAAGAGCTTATCACCACTTACCATTATAAGCAGTTTGTCATATTTCTCTGTATAGTCCCGATCGGTTCCTGCAGTCATTTCTTCGGTCAGCAGGCTTTCCACATCGGGGTCTATCTGTATTTGCTTAAGAGGCACAGCCATTGCAATAGTAATGATTAGAGATATCCCAATTATTATCCATGGGTGTTTTACACTGAATTTTACTAATGGGAGAGTGGTGAATTTTACCATAAAAGGTATTATTTCCCCTCGAGCTGCAGGGTAATTGATGCAGTATCGCAGACCTCTGAAGGTCCAAAGTACTGAATTGCACCCGGGAAAATATAGGATGACTTAATTGCCCAAATATTTCGTTTTGATGAAAACTCGCTAAAAGGTTTCCCTTCAAGATCAACCATGGCTTTCTTTATTACAGGTTTCATCTTACCATGTCGTTGTTCAAGATTCATCATCATTGTAACAGGAACACCGCCTGCAATCCATTCTTTGACTGGTTTTGCTGTGTTGCGGATAGATGATATATAACCGGTTATACCTGAAGCTGCAAGTACATACGCATTGTAACCCAGTGAATAACAGTAGTCAGCGTCAAAGTTGGAGGGGAATGCACACCTGCCTTCATAACCGAAAAAATGATCCTGGGGACTGAAAGTGCCCTTGAATTTCCCCTCACTCTTCATCTCGTCCAGTCTGGATGCAACCATCTGAACCAGAAGTTTCTCTGTTTCAATTCTGGAAACCTGAACATTTCCGTGAGGGTCACGATCCATAAGCAGCTGTCTCTGTATATTGTTTGGAAGTGTTGAAAAGACATAGGAAGAGTCTTTGGTGAGTTCACGATTTATCCATCCGGATTGGGCTTCGAAGGTGTGCAGAGATCCAAAATGTTCTGCGTGTTTTGCAAGAAGCGTATTCAATTCTGCTATTAATTGTTTCATTTCCGGTATAAATTCTATAAGACCTTCGGGTATCAGCACTATTCCATAATTGCTTCCCAGTTCGCTTCGTTTTGCGATTATATTTACCATATCCATTACAATTTCGGTTAGTGATTTATGTTTGTACTCAATTTCCTCGGAAATAAGAGCAATATTCGGATGCGTTTGAAGGGCACATTCCAGACATATGTGTGAAGCACTCCTTCCCATCAGTTTAATAAAATGCCAGTATTTTTTAGCAGAATTTGCATCTTTTGCTATGTTTCCAATCAATTCAGAATAGGTTTTAGTTGCTGTGTCAAAACCGAAAGAAACCTCGATGTATTCATTTTTTAGATCACCATCGATTGTTTTGGGTACCCCAATAACAGAAATACCCGAGTCTTTCTGCTTGAAATATTCAGCAAGTACGGCTCCGTTTGTATTTGAATCATCCCCTCCGACTATTATAAGAGATGATATATCATGGAATTTGCAAACATCTTCACATATATCAAACTGCTCTGTAGATTCCAGTTTTGTGCGTCCGGAGCCTATTATATCAAACCCACCGGTATTTCTGAACTGATCAACGATCTCAGTATTCAGTTCAAGTGTCTTGTTTTCCAGTATGCCTGAAGGGCCCCCCATAAAACCGATCAGTCCGGACTCGGGATTAGCCCTTTTCATAGCATCAAAAAGTCCGGAAATAACATTGTGACCCCCTGGAGCCTGTCCTCCTGAGAGAACTACACCAATATTGATACTTGCTAACTGTGTGCTTTCCTGAAGACTTATAGTTTCTATAAACGGAGCTCCGTAGGTTCTTGGAAAAAGTTTTTCCAATTCTTTTTGGTCCGATTCCGAATGAGTAGAACCCTTTGGGTTTATTCCAATTTTTTGGATATTCCCTTTAAGAACTTCCGGGAGTTTTGGTTCATATTTGTATCGGGCTGTTTGAAGGGGGGAATGTGTCACTGTCGGTCTCCTATTAGTATAATTTATAAGGTTATTATGTTCTTTTTTGCAGCTTTTCTGCAAGAAGCACAGGTGAAATAGTATAATAATCATTGTTTTTAATTGACTATATCTATAGCGGAATATAAACTTTTATAGATGAAAACATTTAGACTGATAAATCAGGTTCAAAAGTACTCATGGGGTTCTGTTGACTATATCCCCAATCTTCTCGGCGTAAACCAATCAAAAGAACACTGGGCTGAGCTTTGGATGGGAGATCATCCCAGGGCCCCTTCGTCTGTAATTATGGATTCAGGAAATATTTCTCTGGGCCAATTGATTTCCAGGCAACCAAATGAAATTTTAGGTAAGGATAGTAATAGATTTGGAAATCATCTTCCCTTTCTTTTTAAAGTCCTATCTGCAGAGAGTCCTCTTTCTATTCAGGCACATCCTGATAAGGCTCAGGCCGAAGCAGGGTTTTTGGATGAGAATTCAAGATCTGTACCTCTGAATGCTTTTGAGAGAAACTATAAAGATGATAATCATAAACCGGAAATTATATGTGCATTAACTCCTTTTACAGCTATGTGCGGATTTCGCGATTTTGATGAGATAAAATCAAATTTTTTTAAACTCAACAGTACCGTATTTGAAGAATGCCTTCTTCCATTATTTTTAGTTGATGATGATAAAATAATAAAGTATTTTTTTGCATCTCTGATGTCATTAGAGCCTTTGGATCTAAGCAAACTGATAGTAAATGCAATAATCTGGGCTGAGGATGATAATTCTATAGAAGCAAAGCTTATTAAAGAATTTGCTGCATTGTATAATAATGATCCTGGAATTTTGGCACCACTTTTCTTGAATGTCTATGTTTTAAGTCCTGGGGAAGCACTATATCAGGGTCCCCGTGAACTGCACGCATATGTGAAGGGAACCGGAATAGAACTTATGGCTAATTCTGACAATGTTCTTCGCGGTGGATTAACTCCCAAACATGTTGATTTAGATGAGCTCCTTAAGGTCCTGAATTTCAAATCAGCCCAAAAAGGTGTTTTGAAACCCATAAAGAAAGGCTCCGGCCAATTTGAGTATATAACACCGTCTGATGAGTTTTCTTTAAGGTATCTAAATGTAGATGGAAAGAATTCGGTAGTAGTAGATAATCGTAAATCTATTGAAATACTTATCTGTATTTCAGGGAAGGCAGATTTTACTTCAAAAGAAGGAACTATTACAATAAAAAAAGGGGATAGTCTTCTTGTGCCCGCATCTGTTGATTCCTACACCATTGCCGGAACAGCAGAGATATATACTGCCGGGATACCTGGTAAAGGTAAAAAATGAAAATATGGGTGGATTCAGATTCCTGTCCACGGCAGATAAGAGAAATTGTTCTGCGTGCCTCCGGACGGGTGGAGATAATAACAATATTTGTTGCAAACCGGAATATTCCCGGTATTGAGAGTAAATGGTCTTCTTTGCAGTTGGTTCCTTCGGGTGAAGGAGAGGCAGACAAATATATCTATGAAAATGCAGAAGAGGGGGATATTGCTATAACAAGAGATATCCCCCTGGCAGCGGATCTTGTTAAAGGCGGACTACTTGTTCTGGATGACAGAGGAAGTGTATTTACAACTGATAATATCGGTGAAAGACTTTCCATGAGAAATGCCATGACAGAACTTAGAAGCTATGGTATTATGTCCAAATCATCGGGATCTATGAACAACAGGGATGTGCAGCAGTTTGCAAATGCATTTGACAGGGAGTTGAGACGCTGGCAGAACAGGTAAGATAGATTAGGACAGCTATTTGCGCTGTACCAATATTAAGCATTTTATTATGCCAAATAAATCCAATACATCTATTTGTATGAGCGCAAATCGCCATGCACTCGTAAAAAATGGCCACACCGCAAATTCCTATAGGAAGGTTGATAGGGATATTTTCAAAATTGTATTGTATTATGGCGATAAACATGTATATTGGATATAAAGCTATATGAAAAGTCTTTACTATTTACTATTAGTAATAGCTGTTACAACCTTCTCTTCCTGTTCCATAAACAGATTTGCAACGAGAATTGCAGCTGACGCGCTTACCGGCAGTGGAGGTGGTTCAGTTTTTACATCAGATGATGATCCTGAATTTATTGCTGATGCACTGCCCTTTACACTAAAAGTATTTGAAAGCCTCCTCCAATCCGATCCCAAAAATATTAGTTTAATTGAAGCAACTGCAGGTGGATTTATTTCCTATGCAAACGGGTTCCTTCAGTCACCGGCAGAACTTCTGGAGTATGAACAGATAGATGAGAAAAAGAAGCTTTTGAAAAGGGCAGCTGCAATGTACCGCAGAGGCGGCGTCTATGCTTCCCGGGGACTTGAGCTTCTGTATCCTGGATTTGATGCTTATTTTAGTGAAGGAGACTGGCAGACAGCTATGGCAAATCTACAAGCTGATGCAGTTCCATTTCTTTACTGGAAGGCTGCTGCCATAATGGGCGAGTTTTCGGTGGATAGCTTCAATCCAAGTCTTATGCTATGTGTTCCCAAAGCTGTTGCCCTTGGGGTAAAAGCTTTGGAGTTGGATGGAGATTATAACCAGGGAGCACTTCATAACCTGTTTGTTGCAGTGTTTGCAAACCTGCCGGCTAGTTTGATATATCGTACAACTGATGAAGAAAGCGACTATTCTATAATCCGGTCTCTGGAAAACTACTATGATGCTCATGGATTTTCTCTAACACAGTCTGTCGACGACCAGGTAATGTTTCATCTTGATTTATCGGTTAAACTGTCCAAAGGTATGAATGCAGCTCCCTATGTTCTTGCATCCTCAATTTTTATAAAAAATCAGGATGCAGATGGTTTCAAGTCAATACTCCAAAAAGCAATTGAGATTGATGTTAATCAAAATCCTGAAAACAGACTTATGAATATAATAAATCAGCGAAAGGCCCATTGGCTTATTGACCATATAGAGGATTATTTTCTTATATTATGATGTTGTGAGGCTGGTCGCCAACAAGTTGGCTGCTCGCCTATGCAACCATAGGAGAATTTATGCAAATCAGAAAAAATCTGTTGGTTATGTTATTACTGATCTCCTCTGTAACTACGGTTTTTTCTCTAACTCTGAAAATAGGCAGTGTGGCGCCAAGGAATTCACCCTGGGATAAAACTCTTAATGAAATTGCTGCTGAATGGAAAAGAATTTCCGACGGAACCGTACAAGTGAAAATTTATCCTGGCGGTATAACCGGAAATGAGGATGATACACTCCGGAAAATCAGGGTAGGTGCACTGGATGGTATGGTCGTATCCACAATGGGTCTTAATAAAATCTCTCTGGATCTTTTTACTCTAAGCTTGCCCTTTATTATCAGGGACGAAGATGAACTTAATTATGTGATGGATAAGATGCATGATACATACAGGGGAATTTTGTCAGATAGAGGCTTTGAGCTGATCAGCTGGACCCAGGCCGGATGGATGAATATTTTTTCAAGAGACCCTGTTTACTATCCGGGAGATCTTGAACAGCAGAAACTCAGTTTTACAACAGGAGAATCGGTTCTTATAAAAATTTTAAAAGATCTTGGTTTCCATGTTATCCCTGAAGATTCCATTGACTGGCTTTCAGGTCTTCAGAGTGGTCGTACAGATGCTCTTATTCTTTCCCCCCTGGTTGCGGCAGTCTTTCAGGTTTTCCCAATTGCTGATAATATGCTTGATTTTCAGATCGCTCCACTTCTTGGAGCTATTGTTTTCAGTGAAAGATCATGGCGAAAGGTCCCTGAAGAATATCGACAGGATTTTATCGATGTTGCAAATGAGAAGCTTGGATATCTGGATACGGAATCCCGGGAATTGGAGGAAAAAGCTCTTCAGGTGATGCTTGAAAATGGATTGACAGTAAATTCTGCAGAGAAAGATGCAGCAGAGGAATGGCAGAAGATATTTGATGATCTGTATGCGAAAGAGGGAATAATCGGAACAATGGTTTCCAGGGATATATTTAACGAATTAATTAACCATATTGAAGAATACAGAAAATACTCCGGTTATAATGCAGATTAGAAAGTATCTTATAAAAACAGAAAATATAGCTGCTTCCGGTGTTTTACTACTGTTGGCTGGAGTTCCCGCAGTAGAGATAGTCCTGCGGACTTTTTTAAGATCAGGTATTCATGATGGAGCTGGATATACTGCTCATTTGGTTTTATGGATTACCTTTATCGGAGGTATGATAACCTCCAGGGGTGATCAGCATCTGGCAATATCCGCAGGTCTGGATATCCTTGGTAAAAAAACTGCTGCTTTTATTAATATTTTTAATCGTACTTTATCATCCACTATTACATTTGCCTTTGCAATAAGTGGTTTGTCAATGTTACTTATGGCATTTGATGAAAGTATGATGATTGGTGTTTTCCCTGTAAGATACTTAACATTAATTATCCCATTGGGGTATCTTGTTATGTCATTTAGATTCTCCACACATAAAAAGCTGGCAAAAACAGAGAGATGGATAATAAGGAGTGGGTTTTTATTCGGAATAATACTGGCTTTTCCCTCCATAGTTAACATTGCATATTCATTACTGTCTGAAGTTCCACTGTTTATGGACACTGTGAATGAGTACTATTTTATTTTTGCAGTAATTATAATAAAACCACTGCTTGTTATTCTAATCTTATCAATGTTCTTCGGATTACCTTTGTTTGTGGTACTGGGAGGTGCTGCCTATCTTCTCTTTGCCGGGGCAGGGGGTGTTCTTGAACTAATCCCCAATGAAGCATACTCTATGCTGACAGGGCATTCTATTGCAGCTATTCCAATGTTTACTCTTACTGGATATATACTCTCCGAAAGTAGGGCAGGCGAACGATTAATAGGTTTGTTTCAGGCACTGTTCGGCTGGGTTCCTGGCGGATTGGCAGTTTCAGCAGTTCTTGTCTGTGCTTTTTTTACAACTTTCACAGGGGCTTCAGGAGTTACAATACTGGCTCTCGGAGCTTTGCTTGCATATGTATTAATGGGTAACGGAGGTTATAAAAAGGATTTTACCTATGGGTTATTAACTGCCTCCGGTAGTATAGGACTTCTTTTCCCTCCAAGTCTCCCAATAATTTTGTATGGAGTTATTGCTCAGGTAAGCATAAAAGATTTATTTATTGGCGGCATTATGCCGGGTTTTTTAATGATTTTAATACTCTCATCTTTTGGTATTGTTACCGCTATTAAGGGCAGTACCCCAAGAATTCCCTTTAGACTAAGTGCTGTGGCTTTCTCCTTCAAAGAAGCTGCCTGGGAAGTTCTTCTTCCACTTTTAATTCTGGTATCATATTTCAGTGGTTTTACAACATTGGTGGAAACAGGTTCAGTTGCTGTAATTTACACACTTCTTATTGAAGTTGTTATTCGAAAAGATATTAGATGCAGGGAAATAGTTCCTGTGCTGCTGAAGAGTATTCCCATTATTGGAGGGGTCCTGATAATTCTTGCTTCTTCAAGGGGGCTTTCGTACTTCATTATCGATGCGGAAATACCAATGAAGCTTACCTTCTGGGTAGAGACCAATATTAGTTCAAAGTATATATTTTTAATTCTTCTAAATCTGGCTCTTCTAATAACCGGCAGCATGATGGATATTTTTTCGGCAATTATGGTTGTTGTTCCTCTTATACTGCCTCTTGGTGCTCTCTTTGATATTCATCCTGTCCATTTGGGAATTATCTTTTTAGCAAATCTGGAACTTGGATATCTTACTCCTCCGGTAGGGCTTAATTTATTTCTTGCATCTTATAGATTTGATGAACCATTGGCACGGATTTATAAAACGGTTATTCCGTTTTTTTTGATGTTACTTTTTACAGTACTTCTTATTACTTATATTCCCTGGCTGTCAACAGGGTTACTAAAGGGGTAAATAATGAAACTTATTGTTGGACACACAAATATGGATATGGACTGTCTGGGTTCAATGGCTCTGGCAAAACTACTCTATCCTGATCACCAGTTGGTCAGGAGTCGATTCATACATCCTGTTGCAAGAGACTTCTATAATCTATACGATAGTTATTTTAATTTCTTAAAAGTTGAAGATATTAAAGATGCTTCTGTAGAAAGTCTGGTTGTTGTAGATACCAGATCTGTAAAGCGAATAGATGAGTATCTCAAAGTGATGAATGGAATGCCTTCCACTATTATTGTTTATGATCATCATCCATCAGATTCCAGTGATCTGGATACGCAAAATGTTCATTTTGAGGATTTTGGATCCAATACGACAATTCTTGCTTTGGAGCTGATGGCAAAAGGTATTGAAATAAGTCCTGATATAGCGACTATTGCTCTTATAGGTATCTTTGCAGATACCGGTAATTTTACTCATGAAAATGTTAAAATTGAGGATTTTAAGGTTGCTTACCATTTAATGAACTGTGGAGCGGATATAAATATTATACGAAGATTTCTAAAGACCCTGAAAGAGGAATATCAGATACATCTGTTTCATGATATTTTAAATCATCAGATTTATAAGCATATCAATGGTCATCTGGTATTATTTTCCTATATTGAGCTTGAAAAGCAGATAAGCGGACTTGCTGCAGTAGCGGAAAAGATCTTTGAAGTAGAAAATCCTGATGCCTATTTTTCAATTTTTTCCTTTAAAAAGAGTGCTTCTTCCATAGTAATTGCCAGGAGCCAAAAAGAGGCTATTGATCTTAATCAGCTTCTTGGAAAATTGGGCGGCGGGGGGCACTCCAGGGCAGCATCTGTACTTTTTAAGAATAAATCAGGAAAAATTGTCCAGGAAGATCTTATAACTTACCTGGACGAAAATATTAGTCATGCTGTTACCGTAGGAAAAATCATGACCAGGGAAGTTCATTCTGTAAAAGAGGATTGGAGCCTGATGGAAACATCAAAATTTCTTGAGTCTGTAAACCATTCCGGTGCCCCGGTTAATAATCCTGATGATGAGTTATCAGGGTTTATTACTCTAAAGGATATTATGAAAGCCAGAAGAGCTAATCAGATGCATGCACCCGTGAAAGGATATATGATTAAAAATGTTATTCATGGCAAAAAAGATTTATCTATGAGGCAAATTGAACGGTTAATGTTTGGGAACAATATCGGACATATACCAATAGTTGAGAACGGGAAAACTATTGGTCTTGTTACCAGAACAGACTATCTTAACTTTATCAAATACAACAATCATTCTGACAGTCTAACGAATATGGTATCGATGCATACGCCGTAACCGTAGAGACGTAGCGTGATATATAGCACGCTACGTCTCTACAATGCATGTGTATCTTAAAATTCAGCGCTGCCTACTGATCTCGGGAAGGGGATAACATCCCGTATATTCTGCATTCCTGTTACATACTGTACCAATCTTTCAAATCCAAGACCGAATCCGGCGTGTGGAACAGTTCCATATTGACGTAATTCCAGATACCACCAATAATCTTTATGATCCAGATTCTGCTCGTCGAGTCTTGCTTTAAGTTTTTCAAGATCACTTTCACGTTCGCTGCCGCCAATAATTTCACCAAGTCTTGGAACCAGTATATCCATGGCCCGTACTGTTTCCCCATCCTCATTTTGCTTCATGTAGAAGGCTTTAATATCTTTAGGATAGTCTGTAAGGATAACAGGTCTTTTGTACACAATTTCTGTGAGATATCTTTCGTGTTCAGACTGAAGATCATGTCCCCATTCTACAGGGAATTCGAAATCTGCATCAGATTTTATCAGTATATCTACTGCTTCTGTGTAAGTTATATGGGTAAAAGGGCTTTTAATGACATGTTTAATATCATCAATTATTCCCTTTTGAATAAAACTGTTAAAAAAGTTCATATCTTCACCGGAGTTGTCCAGTACATATTGAAGCACATATTTCAGAAATTTTTCTGCTATCTCCATATTGCCGTCCAGGTTACAAAATGCCATTTCCGGTTCAATCATCCAGAATTCGGCCAAATGCCTGCTGGTATTTGAATTTTCAGCTCTAAAAGTTGGACCAAAGGTGTAAATATCCTTTAAGGCTGTAGCGTATATTTCTCCTTCCAACTGGCCGCTTACAGTAAGATTTGCCGGTTTACCGAAAAAATCTTTTGTATAATCCACTTCACCATCTATCATAGGCATATTATCCATGGGCAGTGTTGTTACCTGGAACATCTCACCGGCACCTTCACAATCACTGGCAGAGATAATTGGAGTGTGAACATAAACAAAACCATTTTCTATAAAAAATTTATGCACTGCAAAACTTAGAGTACTTCTTACCCTTGCTACAGCACCAAATGTATTGGTACGGGGACGGAGGTGCGCAATTTCGCGTAAAAACTCAAAGGAATGCCGCTTTTTCTGCAGGGGGTAGATTTCTGCAGGGGATTCTCCCTCAACTATTATTGACTGTCCCTGAAGTTCAACACTCTGGTTTTTCCCGGGTGATTCTACAAGTATTCCGGTAAATATTGCACTTGCACCTGTAGACAAACGGTCAATTTCTTTATTTAGATTATATTTTTCTTTATCAATAATAATCTGAAGGTTTTTTAGCGATGAGCCGTCAGAGAGTTCAAAAAAACACAGGTTTTTGGAGTCCCTTTTTGTTCTGATCCATCCCTCTACTGTAATTTCCTGATTTTCTGCTTTGGTTGTAAGTATATCTTTTATTCTGTTTTTCATGATATAGAAATAGCATAGATTTAGAGCTTAGTCAAATTAAACGATTGTATCCTCACCAACAGTACTGGCTTTTTCTATTAAATTATGGCTGTCACCCCGTCAGGATGTGGGTAAACACACAGGGAAATGCCAACACGGGGTCGGGCTTTCCAGGGGGTTCCGTTGGTTATTGCATGGACGCGCCACGTAGGGGCGTCCCTACAAAACCAACCGCCTTCGGCGCCCTTCCAATCCCTGACAGGTTGGATAGGCGGTTGTTCATTTTAAAACTCCCAATGTCCCTTTTTAGTTGAACCTTTACGTTTAATAACACCATCGTTCTTTAAAGTTTCTATATGATGGTTCACGCTTCCTCTGGTTGTTCCAGTTAAGTCAATAATTTTTTTCACTGTAATGTTTTTATTCTTTTTAATTTATTTTAGAATTCTTTCTTTAATGTTTTATTTCATGTTTTCTATGCTGGTTTCTGTACCTGAACCTACAGCAAAACTATTTTCGAAAGGAAATTCCAGGCATA
>JAUVLL010000319.1 GCA_030600745.1 Spirochaetaceae bacterium
CTGGAATTAAATAAGTGGCTTATACCAATAGTTTCCGATGAGGAATCGTGGGGTATTTCTACTTTAGCTGAATTTTGGAAACATACTGCGGAAGATCTTGAAGATATTAATGATGATTTTTATGGAATAAGTGATGAAATGGACAAGAATGAGGAGGATAAAAATTTTGAGGAAAAGAGCTTTGATATATTACAAAATAAACTCTTGTTCCATAAGAGAAAAGTAATTCTTTTTATTGATAATTTTGGGGATTTGGTTAAAAAATTTTCCAGGCAGGAACATCAGAGACTTCGTGAAATACTCTTAACTTGCCCTGATTTACGTATTGTGGCTGCATCGTCTGTTGTGCTTGAGTTTACTTATGAATATTCAGAGCCCTTTTTCGAATTTTTCAAAGTATTTAACTTACAAAGCATTAAGAAAAAGGAAGCGGAAAGCCTGCTTTTAAAATTGGGCGAAAGTTATAAATCAAAAGAAGTTAAAAAGATAATTAAAACTAATCCGCAGCGTCTTGAAGCTATAAGAAGAATAACCAACGGAGTACCCCGAACTATAGTATTGCTTTATGAAATTTTTATTGATAACGAAACCGGGGATGCTTTCCGTGATCTCGAATTAACATTAGATAAAATTACACCTCTCTACAAACACAGGATGGATGATCTAAAACCCATTTCTCAGAAAATTGTCAATATTCTTGCCTTGAACTGGGATGCAATGCCCGTAAAAGATATTTCCCTTCAAACAAAAATTATTAGCAAACAGGTTTCCGCGCAATTATCGTATCTTGAAAAAAGCGGTATAGTAACTAAGCAGCGGACAAATACAAAAAACCATCTCTATTACCTAAGCGAAAGGTTTTTTAACATATGGTATTTAATGCGGCGGGGACGTAAAAAACACAAAAACAAAGTGCGTTTTTTAGTGGAATTTTTGGAACTTTGGTGTACCCCTGGCAAATTACTGGATGTGGTCTCTAATTTGAAAGATGCAATGCACAAAGGGAAGGAAAGGAAAGAAGAAGCGCTTTACTATGCAAAAAAATCAACTTATGTGGAAAAGAAATTTTTCAATTCACATACTTTATTTATGATTTTACTTTGGAACGAAGAGATAGAAGAAGCAGTTAGACTCTGGAATGATGAACTGTTTAAGGAAGAATCCCTCGAAAAGCGGAAAAAGGAAATATCTGAAATTCTTAATTTTTTTATAGCTAAAAAACAGTACAGTTTTACCTATAATATTTTTAAAGAAAATAAATATGAGATCAAAGACCGGTACAAACCAATTTATTTTGCTCTGCTTCATTTTATGGGCAGTGAATATGAAATGGAAAGAAAAAAAATGGGACCGGAATTAAAAGAAACCGTAGATGAAATAATAGATACTATTATAAAGCTGCAAGAAGATTACGGATAATAGAAAATAATAATTTCTTCTATGTTAGGGATAGAAGAGGAAATCCCGCACCGTGGATTTATGTCGCATAGAGACAAGGCATGCCTTGTCTGTACCCTGAATATCAGAATGTGGCCCCGTTAAGCAAATCGGGAGGAATTGGAACGGATAGCCCGGCCCCATTGTAGGGGCGACCGGCCGGTTGCCCCTACAATGGGGCAACACCCAAAAAACTACATTGCTTGCATTATATAATTTGGATAGAATGATTTTTATAATAACGGAGGAGATAAATGGCCCATTGTATTGCAGCAGATGGCGAACAGCTTCTGGATAAAGAGATAAAAGTACTGGATAAGGGGTTTGTACGGCTGGTTGATTATCTGGGGGACGATTCGAGGATCGTGCAGTCGGCCAGGGTCTCCTATGGGGAAGGGACCAAGAGTTACAGGGAAGATAAGGGGCTGATTGATTACCTCCTTAGAAATGACCATACATCCCCTTTTGAACAGGTTAGTTTTACCTTCCATATAAAGATGCCGATTGTTGTGGCACGTCAGTGGATTAGACACAGGACTGCAAAGGTTAATGAAATTTCCGGCCGGTACTCTGTTATGGAGAGTGAATTCTATGTTCCTGCGGCGGAAGATATTGCCTTGCAGAGTGACGATAATAAACAGGGGCGTCAGAACGAGCCGGTTTCTGCAGAACTTGCAAAAGAGATCCAGGATATTATTTCTGATGAACAGGAAAGATTGTATGAAACCTACACTAAACTTTTGAATATGGGCCTTGCCCGGGAAATTGCCAGAATAAACCTTCCTTTAAGTCTTTATACTGAATGGTACTGGACTATGGATCTGCATAATCTTTTTCATTTTTTACGATTAAGAATGGATGCCCATGCACAGAAAGAGATACGGGTCTATGCAAATGCAATATTTGAAATTGTAAAAAAGATAACTCCTATGGCGGCAGAAGCTTTTGAGAAACATCTTTTGACGGGGACTTCACTATCCGGGCCGGAACTGGAAGCTGTCAGGGTTATGACTGGTGGTGGGGAGTGTCCTTTGAGGGGGCGGGCAAAAGAGATTCTATTTGCGAAGATGGGCCTTGATTTGTAATATTTGAAATAAAAATTATTCAAACATACCTGTATCCGGCATTATGTACAGTACGGATAATTTCTGGTTTTCCCGGATTTTTCTCAATTCTCTTTCGTAATTGTGAGATATGCTGGTCCAGAGTCCTTGAATTTGGCATGTGGGAAACTCCCCAGCCGGCATCATAGATTCTGTTTCTATCGAGTACTTTACCCTGATTTTCTGCAAACAATTTTAATATTCGAATGTCTCTTGGGCTTAGTTCTATTTCCTGTTCCTGCCTTACAGCTTTTAACTCAGATGGATGGACTGAAAGATCGGCAATCCTGAAATCTGTTATTTCATTTTCTTCTGATGAATTACTTTTTAGATAATTTGTCCGTCGTGTAACAGCTCTGATTCTTGCAATAACTTCCCTTACACCGAAGGGTTTTGAGATGTAATCATCTGCTCCAAGTTCCAGCCCAAGAACTTTGTCTATTTCCTCAGATTTCGCACTGAGAAATATCACCGGGACCTGCTGGTCTTCCTTCCTAATGGCTTTACATACATCATAGCCATTTATTCCTGGCATCATTATATCCAGACAGATACAATCAGGCTGTTCCGATCTGAAAAGCTCAAGTGCTTTCGTACCATTTTCTGCCGCAACAACATTGAATCCCTCGTTCTCCAGAATGTCAATTAATCCCTCTCTGGTATACAGATCGTCTTCTGCTATCAGTATTGTCATATCCCCTCCAAAGGAGTTTTTATCCTGACCTGAAAACAAGCCCCTTCATCATCAGGTATAAGTGCAACATTGCCTTCATGAAGTTCTGCAAGAGTTCGTACCAGTGAGAGGCCTATACCTGTTCCTGAAACTCCGTCTGTCAGTTTGTTGCTTACTCTGAAGAATGGCTCAAATATTCTCTCTTTTAAATTCCCTGGTATCCCGGGTCCTTTGTCACTAACTGTTAATATGAATGTCCCATCTGCAAGAGAAGATTCCACCTTTATCCATTTGCCCCCTGCAGCATATTTTTCAACATTGCTTATCAGATTACTGAGGATCTGTTCCAATATATCAGTATCAAGCATTACTGTATT
>JAUVLL010000372.1 GCA_030600745.1 Spirochaetaceae bacterium
GTCCTGCCGGCAGATATCTTGTCTCCAAAGGAATTGAACAGAAACAGTTCAACTCCTACGGCAGCAGACGTGCAAACCATGAAGTGATGATGCGGGGTACCTTTGCAAATATACGAATTAAAAACAGAATGGTTCCGGGAATTGAGGGTGGTTATACCATTGACAGTAAAGGTAATACATCTGCTATTTATGATGCCGCTGTAAGCTGGAACGGCTCACCCCTTGTTGTGTTTGCAGGTAAAGAATACGGAACAGGGTCCTCCAGAGACTGGGCCGCCAAGGGCCCTTCCCTTCAGGGTGTAAAGATGGTAGTTGCTGTAAGTTATGAACGTATTCACAGATCCAATCTATTGGGAATGGGTATTCTGCCTCTTGAGTTTACAGATGGTAATTCTACCCACTCACTGGGAATAAAAGGGGATGAGACCTTTTCCCTGAAGGGCCTGGAGAATATTCATCCTTCATGTAAACTTACTATGGAAGTGAAACAGAACAATGCAACCATTTACTCATTTCCAGTCAAACTCCGTATTGACACAGGTTTGGAGCTTGAATACTGGAAAGCCGGGGGTATATTAAACTATGTTTTACACGAGTTTATGAAATAATAATAAAAAATTGTTTTTTATCATTAAATATTAAATCAGGAAGTAGAAATACCCTGTACTAAAGGGTATGGAAACAAAAAATTCAATTAAACTCCAGCCCAGAGAAAAGCTTATACTCTACGGAGCTCAGCATCTGACTGACAAGGAACTATTGGCTATCCTCCTTGGAAGCGGAATAAAAGGAAAAAATGTTTTTGTCCTTGCAGAAGAAGTTTTAAAAATTCTTGACGGCTACAATTATAAAACTTCCATTACTAATCTTCTAACAGTATCCGGTCTCGGCAAGGCAAAATCTACCCTTATTACTGCATCCCTGGAACTCTCAAGGAGAATACTGTGCCCTGACAGAAAAAAAATTACTTCCCCCGCTGATGCACTTCCCTTTATTAGTCATTATTCCGACCGGAAACAGGAGCATTTTCTGTGCCTTTCTTTAAACGGTGCCCATGAGGTAATTCAATCCAGAGTTGTATCTATGGGCCTGGTAAACCGAACTCTTGTTCACCCAAGAGAGATATTTTCTGATCCACTGAAAGACCGGGCTGCTGCTGTCCTGATCGCTCACAATCACCCCTCAGGCAATACCGAACCAAGCCGGGAGGATGTTGAAATTACCAGAAGAATAAAGAACGCCGGAGTAATTCTGGGAATAGAACTTCTGGATCATATAATTTTTACAGACAACGCCTACTACAGTTTTCTGGAGGAGGGGAAGATATGAGAACCGGTGCATCGATACAATTTTGCGGAGCAAAATCACTCAGTGACCGGTCGAATCGTTCCCTGAGTGATTTCATTATACCCCAATATTCTTCCCAAAAAGAAATTGTATCGAAGGGAACTTGTTAAAATACAGAAGAGAGCAATTGTATTGTAAGTAATTGAAGTTTATAATGGAGGAATGGAAAAGATGGGATTGAAAAAAGAAAAAACTGATAGCAAATTTACTTATAGGGATTACAGTTCATGGCCCGAAGATGAGAGGTGGGAATTGATTGACGGCATTGCTTATGATATGTGTGCAGCACCATCAAGCTGGCATCAGAGAATATCATTCAAATTATCCACTCTAATTGGTATGTTCTTACAGAATAAACCCTGTGAAGCTTTTTCAGCACCTTTTGATGTTTTGCTGCCTGCATTTCCGATAAAGAATGAAGGTGAGATTGATACCGTTGTTCAACCGGATATTTCTGTCATCTGCGATCCATCAAAAATAGTTGAAAGTGGCTGTTTGGGAGCTCCTGATCTAATTGTAGAAATTCTCTCCCCTTCTACTTCCAAGAAAGACCTTAATGAGAAATTCCAGCTCTATGAAAAACATGGAGTTAAGGAATACTGGATTGTCGACCCGGGTAATAAATACATACAGGTTTTTCATTTGCTTACAGAAGAAAAAAAATCCGGAAGATATGATGATGGAACCCTGGTACCACCTGTAAACTGGCGGGAAGATAAGAATACTATTGCAGAATCTGTTGTACTTGAAGGGTTTACAGTAAATATTACGGAACTGTTTGCTGAAATTTAAGAATCCGAAGGAAAGGAATAATGACTGACACCGAATTAAAACTTAAGGGATTTGAGTTGCTTTGTTTCGTTAATTCAAATTTTTGATTAACAAGACAACTTATTATCTCCCAAAAATCATTTCCAAATCCATTCTTTCTATAAAATTCACCATCCCCTGCCCCCGTCTACACAGCATATATCCCCACGGGAAATACTATCACCCACCTTCATCCACACAGCAGTTATTCCCACGGAGATTATTGCTCTCCACCGTAATAGATGTAGCAGATATCCCCACAGGAAAGGTTATCATCTGTCCTGATCGCTCACAATCACCCCTCAGGCAATACCGAACCAACCCGGGAGGATGTTGAAATTACCAGAAGAATTAAAAACGCCGGGGTAATTCTGGGAATAGAACTTTTGGATCATATAATTTTTAACATAAAGACCTACTCTCTCGATCTCTTCTTCTGTCATCACCGGCACTCCCATACACATGACTCCGTT
>JAUVLL010000157.1 GCA_030600745.1 Spirochaetaceae bacterium
CCTTTTATTTTTGTAATGTGTGTGTGGATGTGGAAAACTTTCATCATTCACGGCTTAAAATTGCTCCGATTGAATTAAACTACGGTACGGGGTCAGCATACCGATTACTGAGGGGTCAGTATTGCGGTTAGTGACAACTTATCCTGTGCTGTGTGATGAAGAAAATCCTCAGAAACTGACCCCTTTATTTTTGTAATGTGTGTGGGGATGTGGAAGATTTACATCATTCACGGCTTAAAGTGTCTCCGATGTAATTAAACTACAGTACGGGTTGCTACAGAAGCAGGTGATAAACCGAACAAGGAAGTGCGGATAATCAGTGTAGTAATCTATAGATAATTTACTTATTATCATTCCCATTTTTCTGAATAAGATGAATTAACTGAATTCGATTTGACACTTCCAGCTTCCTGTAGATACTTTTTATATGTGTTTTTACAGTATTTACAGAGATAAAGAGTTCTGCACCAATATCACTATTGGTCTCCCCTTTTATGAGCAGACGACTTACTTCTTCTTCCCTTTCAGAGATATTATTCATTCTAAAGAAATTGTTTTTTATATCCAGACTTTCAGGAACAGGCTCATAGTCCCTAAAATAGTAACGGCTAATAAAATAGTATGTATTAACAGTAAAAATTGAGAAGCAAATATAGCTGAGCTTAAATGAGCTGTGCCTGAAGAAAACCATATCAAGGGGGAATAGTACAAGCATTGGAATAAATGTCATTGCTATCCCTTTTAAAAGGCCTTCTTCCTCCCTCCCCTTTGCTTTTTTAATATAAAACAGGGTTACCAGTCCATGAACAAAATATATAGAGCTGCCACTTGAAAAGTGGTAATCCAGGGTTATGTCCATTGCAACAATCCAGTTCCCTCCGCTTGCAACAATGATAAAATAAAGACTGCTCATAAAAAATACTATTGCAATTATATTTATTATTCGGACTCCTAATTTTTTCTCCCTTTTTTCCACAGGAAGCAGATGAACCAGATAATGACTTAAACTATAAAGGAGATATGATGTAAGCAGGATAGAGGAGAGAGCTATTACCAGGGCAAACATAGAGAAATTACTTCCAGTTAACAGTCTTGGAGGTAACACCCTGTTTGCATATGTAATAAAAGAATTTATTCCCATTTGAAGGGACAGCGGTACAAGCATTGTCAGAAAATCTCTCGAATATTTGTCCTTTGCTTTAACCTGTAACAAAATACAAAGACAGGTAATAGACAATACAAGTGCAGTTGAAGTGTATAGCAGGAGATCATTTATTAATAATTTGAATCCTTCCATATAATCAGCATATCAAAATTAAAGAGAATTATCTATATAAAATGGAATACCATGGTAACATCAATGATATAGATGAATTAGAATATATATTTCAATTCCAGGGTTATATTATCATTATCCCTCCATGCATAATATAGATTTGAACCTTCATTATCCCCTCCGAAAGCCTGACCGGATAGAGACAGCTCCAGATCATCCTCAATATTCCAGGTATATGTGGGAAATACCATATATCCATTTGCTTCAAAGAGATACAAGCCGGCCACACGGATTTTCATTTTATCCTGATAAAAAGAGCTTTCAACAGCAGCAATTTTAGTGTTTGTTACTGCATTATCGTTATAACTCATTCCCAAATCCATATCCATAGGATTTGAATTATCAAAGTTAACAACATAGCTTCCAAATTCCTGAACACTTACAAAAAAAGATGTTCCTGGAATCATAAAATCAAATCCTACAAGCCATACAGCTCTGTCATTATACAGTTGGGCTTCTGTACTCTCCCTGTCTTCTGTAAACCAGTATCCCCCTTCTGTCCTAAAGGTAAAAGAACCAAGAGCCCAGCCTGCCTCAAGACCAAAAAGCTGTGCTTTAGTATAAATAACATCCAGAACAGGCCCGGGGAATATCAACTTAAATCCAGGCTCAGTCATATATCCATAGTAGTACATTCCACCCAGGTCAAATATTCCAAGAGTAGTAGTTAATCTTGCAGCAGCCTGTGAAAATGCCAGTGTTTCAGTATTGTTATTGTCCTGCACAGTATAGGCAGGAACAACTATATTCCAGCGATCCCCTGGTGGGGCTGTCTCTACAGGGTGGAAATAAGGATTATACACAATTTCAAATAATCCACTATCTCCCAGATAGAAGTTCATTTTAGCCATTATTTCCGAACGCTTCATCTCGTTTATATCACTGGAAACCCCATTGGACTGATCAAGTGGATTAAGGGGGTCGATTACATGAATCCCGTCACCTTTTCCCCATTCTGTTTTAAACAATCCCAGATCCAGATATCCAAAAGAGAAAAATGATCGTAGAGAAAGCTCGCTGACAATATCTCCAACTGTAAGAATAGTATCAAGGTCGTTGCCTTCAATGATTAATCCTATTTTTGCTTCAACAGGAAGTGAATCTGCCAGGAATAGCAAATTTAGATTAGTAAAGGGGAGGAATATTCTCTCACTCTCCCAACTATCATCCAGATATGATCTATAGTCTAAACCAATCTCCCCGTTAAGAACTACATTTTTTTGTGACTCATCTAATTCTTCCGAATCAAAAATATCACCAAACCCATCCTGTCCAAAAAGAAGACCTGATATTAAAATTAATATTAATAATACTGATAATTTTTTCATCTATTTTGCCCTACCTGTTTCAAGAAATGTTGTTGTAAAATATCCTGGATTTAACGGGATATCATACTTTACCTGTTTTATTTCAAGTATGGTTTTATGTCCGCTATCCAGAGTTTCCATAATTATTTTTTTTGCAAGCCAATGACCGTTTTCTTTTCCTATATTTTCGGAGTTCAGTTCTTTAATTTGTGTTCTTCCAGCTTTGGAATAAAACTCCACTTTTAAGGTTAGCCAGTAGGTTTTATCCACCCAGGTTACATATTTACCATAGTTGTTATCTGTTCCTGCATTAGGTATAGACTCAACAACAAAGCAGTTATGGTCATTGTATTTTTCTTCTCTTAAAATAGTTTGTATTGAATCATCCACAGAACTACCAGAGGACCCCATATCGGAATAGGAAAAATCAGAACCCATAAAAGAACCATCTTTATCTCCAGCTGCAATTCTTTTTACTTTTCTAAGAGAAGGTAGGAAAATCCACTGGTCGTCTGCTCTCCCTTCATTTTCTACAGTCAGAAACCTGGTATTCCGAACACTGGCTGGTTCCAGAAACAGGGTAATAGTTTTTGTTAAATCATTTTCCTTTAAAATAAGGGTCTGGATACGTCTGGTACTTGTATCTCCATCTTTTTCCACTAAAGTCATTAGAATATCCATAGCAGAGCTGTTAACTTTCTGAGCATCAATAACTTTTTGCATAATTTCACTTCCAGTCTGTGCAGAAAGAGATACAAGCAGAACTGATGCAAAAATTAAAATTGATAAAATTTTCTTCATAAGTCCCCTCCGAGGAATTTTGGTTTTAGTTTATTTAATATAATTGGCAGTACAATTAAACTGGCCAAACATGCAAAAATCATTGAGACTGCAAATAAAATACCCATCTGTCTTATTGGCACAAACTGGGAAATCATCAGGCTAAGGAATCCTACAGCTACGGAAACAGCATTGATAAAAACAGCTTTACCTGTTGTTCTGTAAACAGCATTCAAACATCCTGCATCGCTCTTATCAATATTTCGTTTATACGCATTCATTATATGGATGGAATAATCAACACCGATACCGATAGCCAGAGAAGCCAGAATGGACGTAATAATATCAAGATTAAACTGGAAAAGTATCATAAACAGGAAAATACCGGCCAAAGCAAAAAAGACAGGAATTAAACCAAGTAAACCAGCCAGGGGTGAACGGAACATTGCAGTAACAATTATCCATACTACAAGTAAAGCTGCTGTTAGTGAAATATATTGGGAACGGGTTACTAAATTTGAAAGGACATACTGCATTGTAGCCCCTCCACCGATAGCATAAGTCCAGTCATCAGGCATATAATAATCCCAGAAGGATTCAATATCAGCCATTAGCTTCTTCTGGTTTTTCTGGGAAACATCTGCCAGCTGAACTGTAATAAGGGTTTTATCCGGTTCCAGACTGTCATTAATAATCATATCAAGATTCCCTGAATAGAGAATCAGATACTGGGCTATAAGATTTTTAAGTTCCTCCTGTTTTGAGAGTCCATATTTTGCCGGATCCAGAGGTATCTCGTTAAATGCTTCCCCCTGAAAATTCCCCTGCGCAAGAAAAGATTTGATAAATGTTTCTATAGTACCATTATTTCCAGAGGCAAAATAACTTTCCTGCAGCATTCCCGCTATTTCAGAATATGAAAGGAGGATTTGCTGTTCATCAGGATAGACATTTTCATCTTTATAGTCAGAATTATCTTCACCTGTATCCCATGTTTCATCCCCAAAAACACTATCACTGCTGAAGAAGTCAAAGGATTCAGATATTCCGTCCAGAGAAGGCATTTGATAGGGAACTGTATCCAGGTTCATCAGTTTGTTTATTCGTTTAATACTTGGCACAATTGTTTGCACTTTTTTTACATTATTGTTCTCAGTAACAAGGTAATTTTCGAATTTCTCAACCATGGAAAGAAACTTCGGATCCAGAATATCTCCCGGCTCCGGTGCAGTAATCATCACTGATAAATAATTGCTTCCACTTAATTCTTCATTAAAGATTGTTACATCTTTGACCAGACTGCTGTTTGGAGTAAAAAATTTTACAGTATCAGTCCCCACTATAATTTTTGGGATTAGTAATAAAGTTACACTGAACAGAACAACTGAAAAGAACAGAACCAGCCACTTCCTTTTTCTTACAATTTTTTCCAGTATTACAAAGGCTATTGTTGTTTTTATTCTTTCCTCTTTGTTTTTTACTCTATGGTATTTTTCAGTATCAATACCTCTTCTGTATCGCAATCTGATAAGTGTAGGAATTAGTACTAAAGATGCAAGCTGGGCGAAAACTACACCTACTGCACTTAAAACCCCGAAAGTACGGAAAGGGCCAAGAGGACTTGATATCAAAGAAATAAAACCCCCTGCTGTTGTTAAGCCAGCCAGCATTACAGGTACTACAATTGTTTTTAAACTTTTCTTTATAAAAAGGTTTACTGCTTCATAGTCCAGAAAACCCGATTGGTGATCGATATCTTCATAGAAGTGACTCATAACATGAATGCTGTATGCGCTTCCAACTACCAGAAGAAGTATTGGTACCAGTAATGTTGCCATGGTAAAGGTTATGTTTAGTACAGCAACAACTCCCATTACCCATACTACTGCTACAGCAAGGCCGGTTATGGGAAATACCACCCCCTCCCATTTGCGAAAACTTATTAACAGTATTCCCAGAATTAAACCAGCTGCCACCGGGATCAGCCAGTAAAGATCTGACATTATACTTCTGGATATTTCTGCTGTAATAACAGGAATACCGGCAACAGGGAATGTTAAATTGGCACTCTTATATTCTGCAGATAATTCTTTTATCTGATTATATATTTTATTGCTGATCTCTTCTGAAGAACCAGCAACAGGTTGAATAATAATTGCACACAACCTGGAATCTGAGGAAATAAATGTTCCCTCATAAACATCCTTCCAATCGATTAGCCGTTTTTTTAATTCCTCTATAGAACTGTAAGTTAAATCATCCAGAACAGATATAACCTCCATTCCTTCATCTGTTCCAATTATATAGTCCATATTTGTTATTGACATTACTTTTTTAATATCATCAGACTCTTCAAGGGATTTTGTTATTTCATCAATTACAGTAAGAACTTCCGGTTCAAGCACTGTTCCGAAATTAACCTGTATCCCCATAATTATTGAGTCCATGGTTCCAAACTCTTTTTCAATTTCTTTATCTATTTTCGTAATTTCATGATCCTGTGGGATAAATATATCTGTAGAGCTGTCTACATGGATTTTAGGTATTTGGAATACTGCTAAAATAGTTATACCAATAAAGATGAGTAAAATAAAAATATCTTTTGTTTGCTTTCCTCTCTTCAGAATAATGCCTCCATAGAATTGCATGTGTTAAGCATCTATCTAAACTGGTTTTTTTTGTATTACCCGTATGGGTGAATTGGGGTCACCCGATGGAAGGATTTTACATTTTGTCAAATATCATGACATATTTAATATATAATATTAAATCTGTCATGATATTTTATTATTGACATATTTGATACAGTATCCTGCAATAGTAATTTCCGGTCCCAGACAATCGGGTAAAACTACACTTTTTAAAAATTTAATCAAAAAAGGTACTTTCCTTACACTGGACGATCCAAACTTTAGATCACTTATCTCAGAAAATCCATTGGATTATCTTGAATCCGTGAAAAAACCTATTGTAATCGATGAAATACAGTATATGCCTGAATTGGCTCAAATTATCAAAATTTTAATTGATAGAGACAGAACTCCTGGTAATTGGTTTATTACAGGATCCCAGCAATTTTCTGTAATGAAGAGTATATCTGAATCTCTTGCTGGAAGAGCAGCAATTGTATCTCTGCCAACATTCACATACTCAGAAAGGAAAAAACAAAAAGAATTAGTACCTTTTCTGCTGGAAAGTTCCTATCCTGAACCTCTTCTGTATGAAAGTGTAAATAAGGAGTTATGGTACTCAAGCTATCTTCAAACCTATCTTGAAAGAGATGTTAGAAGCTTAATGAATATCGATAATTTACGTGATTTTGAGCAGTTTATACGCCTTCTTGCATCCCGTACTGCAACCCAGTTAAACTACTCCTCTATTGCCAATGACCTTGGAATCAGTGTCCCCACTGTAAAAAGATGGGTATCCATTTTAGAAGCAAGCTACATAATTTATCTCCTGCCTCCTTTTTATAAAAATTACGGGAAAAGGCTTATAAAAGCACCCAAAATTTATTTTCTGGATCCAGGTCTTGTCAACTTTCTTATTGGTATTAGAAATGAAACTTTTTTATCAAATGGACCCATGGCCGGGGCTATCTTTGAAAATGCAATAATCTCAGAAATGGTCAAAAAGGAATATGCAAAAGGTATTAAACCTGAAATGTATTACTGGCGCTCACAAAGCGGAAAAGTAATTGATCTGATTATGCCGGTAAATGGAGAAATTACTCCTTTTGAAATAAAACTGTCTTCAACTATAAAACCTCTGTTCTATAAAAATCTTCAATATTGGCTTGAATTAAGCGGACAGAGAAATAGCGGCTATCTACTGACAAATTGCTCTCAGAATCTACCCCTTCCGGCAAATATTAAAAATTTGTACTGGAAAGATTATTTTTCATAACTAACAAAAACCTGGCGTAATAAAAAGAGATCTTGACAGTAATTTTACACTTCACTATAGTTACACTTATTTAATCCCCGTGGGCACCTTACAGGTTCCACGGTTTTTTGTGTCTTTTTTTATTCCTCCGTCCCCATTTACTAGAGGAAAATCCCGATGTAAGCATTATTGTAATTTCCAAATTATATATCCTTTTACTATAT
>JAUVLL010000252.1 GCA_030600745.1 Spirochaetaceae bacterium
AACAGATACTTCCCGGAACCTTCGAATATACATTACATAATCTAATAGATAAGAAAATAGATCTAAGCCTCTTTTATGAGCGGGTACATAATGATGAAACAGGAGCACCTGCATACGATCCTGCAATACTGTTAAAAATAATTCTCTTTGCTTACAGCCGTAGTATCAGCACCAGTCGTTCAATTGCAAGACTCTGTCAGGAGAATGTAATTTGCATGTCCTTATCAGCAGACACATCTCCACATTACACAACAATTGCAGACTTCATCTCTTCGAATGCGAAGGAGATAATAGATCTGTTTACCAGGGTTCTTTCAGTTTGTTATACACAGAACTTAATAGGTAAGAATATGTTTGCAATAGATGGTTGTAAGATATCATCCAATTGCTCGAAAGAGTGGAGCGGAATAAAAAAAGGTAAGAATTATTTTACAGTAGAGGATTTTGTTTTTAATGAGTTAACAGGAAAGTTGATTTGTCCTGCAGGATTCCCCATGTGGATGAAATGTAAAAACTTTCAAGCAGGAAAGTACAAAGGTGTATCCTATATGGGACATATTAAGAATTGCAAAAACTGTTCTCTTAGAACTAAGTGCATCCGGAATAAAAATACAAAAGCGAGACAGGTAGCAAAACTGGATCTGACAAAACTGGAAGGAAAAGAATCCTTTACAGCAAAAATGATACGAAGGTTTGATACTCCGGAAGCGAGAAGTATATACTCTAAACGCATGGGTACTGTCGAACCAGTCTTTGGACATTTAAGAGAAGCTCTGCATCTGGACAAATTTACCGTAAAAAGTAAACCAAAGGTAAATAATCAGTGGTTGTTTGGATAAAAATACTGGAGTAGAATTGGGAAGGAGAAATTAAACTGTAAAATGGGGTTTTCCTACACCCTCGTTAGACCTCACAAAAAATAAAATAGATAGGAAGTAGAAAGTAAACTGAACAGGTTTATCAAGAAATGAAAGATGATGAGATTATAAAATGGCTTCAGAAAGGTGACATCTCGATCCAGTATCAGGTTTATCGTGATCTGTTAAATTCCGACCAACTCTCCTTAAGACAAAGAATTGAAACAGAAGGATGTGGGACAGAGTTCCTTTCCCGAAGATTGGAGAATGGACATTGGGGCATGGATTCTATCAGCCAAAATGGACGTCAACCCATTATACATTGTTGGATTTGAAACACTTGAGTATTTCACCAACCGATCCAGCGATACAACAGACCTTAGAGGTGATTTTCCAGAATGAAAAGGGACCAGACGGGCAGGTTATTTGAGAAGTTCGGAGTAAACCCTATAATGGGGAGGATATTCGGCTTACTTTTTACTAGTGGGGAACCTAAAAGCCTTATTTAAATTTCTAAAAAGCTGTCTCTTTCAAAAGCTGCAATTAGTATTCAAATACGAATTTTAGAAGAGATGGAATACTGTGTTAAATTACCAAAAACAAAAGATAGACAGCACTATTACACTTTAAGAGATGATTATCTTGAAGGCCTATTTAAAAAGAATAGAGAAAGAGAAAGAATATATTCGTTTGATAAAAAACTGATTAACCAAAGGGGGCAGGATGTTGCGAATGGTTTGTGGAAGTATCACATATCGTAGAACCTGAATTTCTGCAGCTCATAATCCGGGCAGCCTCATGCTGACTTCGGGGAATCGCAGCTGTAAACTGGACTGCTGCACTGGCTATTCTTTTTCATACTATAAAAATGATTAGAGTGAAATAAAATAAATAAGATTGACCACTTAGAATAAAACCTGTTAAGATCATTTCAACATAAATGAACCAGCTGATAACAAAACAACATTTGTCAGATGATTCATTGAGTCATATCGAGGAACACGGTGAAATGCCGTGACTGTCCTCTACCAACTGTATCCGGTGACGGACACTTTATATGCCACTTAACGGGAAGGCGGAGTGTTTTGTACCGGGAGTCAGTATATTCGATAGACTTAAAATATTACTGTGGAGGTACGTTCATGAAGCGTATTATCATTATTCTGTTGGCAGTGGTGTCAGCAGCAGCATTTGCTGATGTGGAAATTATAGTTACCGCATCAAGAATCGAAGAAGATTCCAAAACAACCCCTGCATATGTCCGGGTTATTCCTGAGGAAGAGATTCAGGAAGAGTCAACAATCCTGGATGTTCTAAAAACTATTCCTGATATTTCTGTCAGAGAGTTTTCCCCTGCAAAGCAGGCTATTAGTATGGGGGGATTTGGGGATGGTGGTTACGGACGAACCCTGATATTAATTAATGGACGTCCTGTTAATCGACCGGATATGGCTTCATTTGACTGGAATACCATTACTCTTGCCAGTGTAAGCAGAATAGAGATTGTAAAAGGCTCAATGTCTTCCCAATACGGAGACCAGGCTGTTGCAGGTGTTATAAATATAATTACAAAGCAGCCTGAGGGGTTGACAGCATCTGTGTCCGCATCTGCTGCAAATACTCTTACAAATAATCAATCAGTTTTTGCTTCCTATGGAAATGAAACTGCAGGAGTTGCTGTTGGTCTGAACAGAACAGATAATAATCCCACCCGGGACAGATCTGACTCTACTATTCTAAGTGCAAATGTAGATTCATTTTTTAATTTTGCAGGAATTGAAACAAAACTTGGTATTAATTATTCAAATAGTGAGTACCAGCTTCCAGGAAGTATATCAGAAGATCAGTTTGATTCTGATTCTGATACGGCTAACAATCAGGAAGATGAAGGGACTTCCATAAGCTATGGAGTAAACGGCGCTTTTGATATTACGCTGGGTTCTGTTAAGATCTCTGCACCTCTTTCTTATTCTGTGCTTGACTTTGGTTCTGATATGACTTCCTGGTTTTCATTTACGGACACATATATAGGAACATTATCTACAGGCATTACTGCAAATAGTGTTTTTTATGCTGGTGATTCTATCGAGATTACCCCTATTGGAGGGATTGATTTTAAACAGCATAATTTATCTCTTGATAAATTCAGTGATGTAGAAAGAACTACAAAAACTGTTGAAAATGAGCTTACAAGGATTGATTCTGCTGCATGGACAAGGGTAAAGATCAATTACCTGGATACATATATCCTGGATGGTGGGTTACGATATAATTATTCCAATCTGGATACTGCTCCGGAAATTACACATAGCGAACTGGTTTATGATGCAGGTTTAGTTTATCTGATATCACCTGACTTAAGTGTAAGCATGAGGTACGGTAAAGTTTTTCGATATCCCTTCCTGGAAGAACAGGTTTCCTATTATTTCGGCCCTGCCTCGGTGAATACAGATCTGAATCCGGAAAAAGGAAGCAGCTATACTCTTTCTGTTGAATATGCCGATGAAACTGTAAGAATATCTGTTGCCCCCTATTTTATAAGCATGGATGATGAAATTGCCTATAATCCTGTAACATCTCAGAATGAAAATATTGGATCTACACTTCACTATGGAACATCTGTTGAGTCAGGTTATTCTCTGGGGGTAGTAGATATTTCTGCTGGTTATGCCTATGATCATGCGGAGTTTACTGATACTGAAAAGATCATTCCAAGAGTCCCTGAACATACTGTATACGGTTCTATTACAGTTTCACCTGTAAAGACCGTTACAGTTTCTACTAACGGACGTTATTCATCTGAGTTTTATACTGATGATGATAACACAGACTCTGTACCAGGTCGATTTGAATGGAATATGCGGGCGGACTGGAATATCGATGAAGATTTTACCGTATATCTGGCGGCGAAAAATATTCTTAATGACCGGACTCCTACTTTTGCTTATTCGAATTTTTCCTGGTACCCAATGCAGGGCAGAGCATTTGAAACCGGACTGAAGTGGGTGTACTAAAGACACAAAGTACTTTAACTATTGCAGTGTGGAGTTCTATTCTGCTGCACGCTGCAGGTTTTCTGGGGTTTGAGCTGGCATTCTCTAATAGGAGAGAGTCCTTCCCAAAGTCCGAACCCCGGACTGTTACTCTGCTCTCTATCGGTGGAGTTCAGGACATTTTTGTGCCTTTGGAACAGGAATCACTAAGTAATAATATCTCCCCTCAGATTATTGAAGATTTTGTTCCGGACGAATTGGTTCCAATAAAAAATGAGCTGCCCTTAATTCAGCCTGAAGAAATTCCATCTCCTGATTTTATATCAGGTAATGTTGAAAGTAATAATTCAGGATCGAATTCAAATCAATCTATAAATCAAACAGTATCTTCAGGGAATGATGTTGCAGAAGATGTCCCGGAAATAAAAGAACCAGTCCCTATTGAAACTATAACACCTGTTTATCCTTTCCGGGCCCGGAAAAAAGGATTTGAGGGGATAGTGACTCTGGAAGTTGTTGTTTCAGATACAGGTAATCCTGTTTCATGTCTAATCTTGGATTCTTCAGGATTTACAGACCTGGATAATGCAGCGATAAGAACAGTTTCAGCTTCATTATTTTATCCTGGAACAGTTGATGGAGAAGTAATACAAAGTACTTTGAGGATCCTTATTAAATTTCAATTAAATGATTCTTAAAACCCTGGCTCAGTATCCGTAAACATTACCCCTTAAATTCCTTCCCCCATCTACGTAAATAACCTGTCCTGTAACAAACTCATTCTGAAGCAGGAAAAGAACTGCACTGGTAACCTCTTCCATGTTTCCTATCCTATTTAGTGGATTACCAGCCCTAAGACGCTTCAGCATTTCTTTATCCTGGTTTTTGTCGGGTATTATTATTCCGGGGGCAACTGCATTTACTCTGATTTCCGGAGCAGACTCCAGACTCATCATCCTGGTAAGGCTGAAAAGCATCTGTTTACTAAGCTGATAACTTATATGTTTAGGTTCATAATCTGTCATTCTTGCATCCAGAAGATTTATTATAGAGCCGGTCCTGCATATATTTTTAAACGCTCTGGCTAAAATGAATGGAGCGAATCCGTTTATATTCAGTGCCTGATTAAGATTATTCCACGACATTGATTCAAGGGTGTCTTCAGGATAAACAGATGCTGAATTGATAATAAAATCAAGATTACCTGTAACATTAACTGCTTCATGGATCAGTATGTTGATTCTATCACTATCAGTAAAAT
>JAUVLL010000197.1 GCA_030600745.1 Spirochaetaceae bacterium
GTTAAGGGCATGAAGAAGCATTTCTGCTGATTTGTCTATATCAGAAGGATTCTCAAACCGCATCCCGCCAAACCCAAGTACAGAAACTTTTTCCCCTGTATTACCATATTCCCTGTAAATCACTATACTCTCCTATAAACGCTTTCGAGCACTTTCATTTGTTTCACAAGTCGCACAATATAGGGCAAACTCATGAAAGTCTCTGTCGCTTTGCAACTAATACGGGACCCCGACGCTTCGCGTCGCCCGTATTATTGCCTAGACATTAAATCTGAAATGCATAATATCACCATCTTTTACAATATACTCTTTTCCCTCTATACGCAGGCGGCCAGCCTCTTTAACCTTCTGTTCGGTTTCATACTTAAAAAGATCTCCACAGTTATATACTTCCGCCTTAATAAATCCTTTCTCAAAATCAGTGTGAATAACACCGGCAGCCTGAGGAGCCTTGTATCCGGCATGGAACGTCCAGGCTCTGTTCTCGTCGGCACCGGCAGTAAAGAATGTTCGGAGTCCAAGCATTCTGTATCCTGTATGAATCAGCGTATCCATCCCGGACTCTTCAAGCCCCGAGGCTTCCATAAACTCCTGTTTTTCCTCGAGAGTATCCAGAGCGGCTATTTCTGCTTCAAGCTTACCACAGATAATAACAACCTCAGCACCCTCTTCTTCAGCAATTTTTTTAACTGTTTCAACATGCTCATTGGTGCTGCTTATTGAGTCCTCATCTATATTACACACATAGATCTGTTTCTTCATGGTAATCAGGTGCATATCATAAATAAGCTCAAGCTGCTCTTCGCTCAATTCCAGGGATCGTGCAGGCTTACCCTCTCCCAAAGCTGCGGCCAGGCTTTCCAGAACAGGCATAATTGCATTCAGTTTCTTTACAGCATCCTTAGGGGCTGCCCTAAGAGCTTTTTCAGTCTTATCTTTTCGCTTTTCAACTGTCTCAAGATCTGCCAGAGCAAGCTCTATATTAATCGTTTCAATGTCAGATGCAGAATCTATTTTATTATCCACATGAACAACATCTTCATCCTCAAAACAGCGCACTACATGAACAATTACCCCAACCTCTCTTATATGTGAAAGGAATCTATTCCCAAGTCCCTCACCTTTAGAAGCTCCCTTTACAAGACCGGCAATATCAACAAACTCCACCACAGCAGGTATAACCTTTGCTGTTGGAATAAGTTCTGTTATTTTATCCAGCCTGGAATCCGGAACAGCGACAATGCCGACATTCGGATCGATGGTACAGAAAGGGTAATTTGCAGCTTCTGCTGGTGCCGAAGTCATTGCAGAAAATATTGTAGACTTACCCACATTAGGCAGCCCGACTATACCACAGTTTAATCCCACTATATATTCCTTAAAATTAATATTTTTTAGTTCCTGCAGTATATCAAATAACACCTTTCTTGTCATGAGGGGAAAGGTATTTGCGAAACTGCACTCTTTATGTTACCATTCCCCATGGCACAAACACTTTACTGGTACGATCTTGAAACCTTTGGCCTTAATTCCCGACTCGACAGAGTTGCCCAATTTGCCGGATTAAGAACAGATGACAATTTCGAAATAATTGGCGAACCCCTTGTCATCTACAATAAAATTACAGAAGACTATGTTCCCGACCCGAAAGCATGTCTTGTAACAGGCATTACTCCTCAGAAAACTCTGGAAGAAGGAATTCCTGAACGGGAGTTTATCTCAAAAATCGATGAAGAGTTTGCAAAGCCCGGGACCTGTGTGGTTGGGTACAACAATTTAAATTTTGATGATGAATTTATTCGAAATATGTACTATAGAAACTTCTATGATCCCTATACCAGAGAGTGGGCAAACGGGAATACCAGGTGGGATATAATTGATCTTGTACGGGCGGCTCATGATCTTCGTCCGGAAGGGATTAACTGGATACGTAATGAAAAAAACAAACCTGTTTTTAAACTGGACAAACTAACACAAGCAAATAATATTGAACATACAAATGCACACGATGCCCTGGCTGATGTATATGCAACTATCGCTCTTGCCAAACTTATCTATGAAAAACAGCCCAGATTACTGAGATATCTCTTTACTCACAGAACAAAAGACAGTATCAGACAGCTGATAAATCTTCAGACCAGAGAACCACTGGTATACACTTCTTCTGTATTTACATCAGAAAAAGGCTGTACTTCTATTGTAGCCCCCATTGCCGCAGATCCGGGCAGCAGTAACACCCTCTATTTATTTGATCTTAGATATGATCCGGAGGATCTGTTAAACCTGCCTGAAAATGAAATTCGAAAGAGAATATTCACCCCGGACAAAGAACTAAAGGAAAATGAAATACTGCACATAGTAAAAATGCAGACAAATAAATGTCCTGCATTAAGCCCTGTAAGCACTGTAGATGAAAAAACAGCAGAAAGATTGGGTCTTGATATGGGCCAGTCTATGGCAAACAGTAAAAAACTTAGCTCATACCCCCTTCTTACCCAAAAATTTATAAAAATATTCAGTAATGGAGGGTATGGTAAATCGGATGCTGATCCCGATCTGCAGATATATTCGGGAGGATTCTTTAAAGACAAAGACAAAGCCAGTTTTGAAATAATAAAAACAACACCTCCCGATAAATTATTTGATTTAAAACTTATATTCGAGGACATCAGAATCCCGGAATTACTCTGGCGCTATAAATGCAGAAACTATCCGGAATATATGGATAGTACAACCCTAAAAAAATGGAAAAGTTTCTGTGCCGGAAGAGTACTTTTCCCTCCGGAAAAGCTTATTAATGATTACCATTTTTTTCGTAGAAAAATAGAAGAAAACCTGAAAGATAATGAAATTGATAACAGACAAAAAGTGGTTTTAAAGGCACTGGATGAATATGGAGAGATAATTCGGAAAGAGGTGCTGGAATATACAGACCTGTAGAGACGCGATAAATCGCATCTCTACAACATCAATCCTTTATCTTCGGCGATTTCTCAAAAGCAGGACAGTTTATGCCGGTTGCTCTTCTTACCACAACCGAGGGAAGATCCTTTGACTTGACACCAAACACCCTGCAGCTCCTGGGGAAATTGGGTTCCCAGGTAACGGCAAAATGGATACATTTTAGACAATTAGGCGGCCGTTCAGGTACATTCATTATGGACAGATATTGTAGTCCCCTATAGTATATATATCAATATGATAAACAACCTAAATAACAGCGAACCTGAATTAAAACAAAAAGCAGTTCTGATATGTATACAATATCCGGATATGGATAAAAATGAGGCAGCCATACATCTCTCGGAACTTGAAAATCTTGTAGATACCATGGGTGCAGTAACTGTAAAGACAATAATAGTCCCCCTGAAAAAAAGAAGTCCTAAATTCTTTGTAGGCAGCGGTAAAGCTGAAGAAGTTACAGATATTGCAGACGAACTTGATGCGGAATTGATTATTTTTGACAATGAACTTTCCCCTGCTCAACAGAGAAACCTCGAAGAACTCAGCGATAAATGTGTAATTGACCGTCAGGAAGTAATTCTTGATATCTTTGCAGGAAGGGCAAAAACAAGAGAAGCTGTTCTTCAGGTAGGTCTGGCACGAATGGAGTACAGTCTGCCAAGGCTGACCAGAGCATGGACACACCTCTCCAGGCAAAAGGGAGGTACAAAAGGTACCAGAGGTGAAGGAGAAACCCAATTAGAGGTCGATCGGCGTATTGTTCTTAGAAAAATTACCCGACTGGAGAAAGAACTGATAAAGGTTCGCCAGCATAGAAAAACGTTAAGAAAACAAAGATCCTCCATCCCCATTCCGACTGGGGCAATAGTAGGTTACACAAATGCAGGCAAATCATCCCTGCTGAATACTCTTTCAGGCGCTGATGCCTTCGTTGAAGATAAGCTGTTTGCAACACTTGATCCCACAACACGTAAAGTAACACTTCCTGAGGGACAGAAAATTCTTTTGACAGATACCGTTGGGTTTATCAGAAAACTCCCCCATAATCTGGTGGATGCATTCCGGTCCACCCTGGAGGAGACGGTACTGGCAGATTTTTTAATCCTTGTTCTGGATATATCCCATCCTGAAATAGAAGAACAGTACAGAGTTACAATGGAAGTTCTTGAAGAGCTTGGTGCCGGGGATAAACCTATGATAGTTATTTTTAATAAAATAGATTTAATTAAAAAACCTTTTGAGAATAATAATATTGAATCAAATCATCCTGATGCCCTATATATATCCACAAAAACAGAAGAGGGCCTTGGTGCTTTATACAAAAAAATTGAAGAATTACTGAACAGAGACAAGCATATTATGACCGTGTCAATTCCTGCAGACAGATATGATCTTATATCGATGATACACAGGGAAGGTAATATTTTGGAAGAGGAATATATTGATACCGGATCAATAATTAAAGCAAGAGTACCTGTTAAGGTTTATAATAAACTGAAAGGGTATGTGATGGAAAATAAAAAATGAAAAACGAATAATAGGGAACATAGGGATAGACCTTGTGTTTACTCGAATCTACGGAAAACAGAAGACGAGGCGATGGCACCGGAATTAGCAGCAGATCTTATAGTATTCTTTCATTTACTGTATGTTTTGTTTACAGTTGGAGGGGAGGTCCTTGTTCTTCTGGGAGGAGCAATCGGTTGGCAGTGGATACGAAACAGAGTTTTCAGGATAACCCATCTGCTGGCCTCCTTCTTTGTTGCTGTCGAAGCCTTAGTGGGAACAATGTGCCCTCTTACAACAATAGAATACATACTAAGACAACGGGCAGGACAGACTATCGATAGTGAAATATCATTTGTAGGACGTCTTATCAGAACTATAATTTTTTATGACTTTCCTGCAATCTTTTTTACAGTTCTCTATGTGGGATTCGCCTCCCTGGTAATTATTACATTTTTCCTGATTAAACCCAAAAAAAGAAACAAAAAAAAGCAGTAATGTTTACTCCGGGCAGCTATCGTCAAAACCCATAAAGTCAAATATTTCTGACTGAATCCAGATAAAATTTCCATTTTCGGAGGGAACAAGAAAACGGGCAGATTCAGTTTCAGCTCCATCGATTGTAAATATAACTACTTTTTCAACAGCAAGAACCGGATAACACTTACCCTTATCAAAAAGATTTGCCATTTTAATATAATTTGAAGACATATGGGGAAAGAAGTCAGTAAATGCTTTTTCAAGATCTTCCTTAACACGAACATAAAACCTGGATACCTGAGCTATCATTGATGCCTCCTGGGGTTGCTGAGATCGTTCCTCAAGACTTCGTCCTTCCGGTACGACTCATTGGCGAGCAGCAAACTTGTTTGCGACCAGCCTACTATCAGCATAATATGTCAGAAAAGATATTCTTTCAAGAACTTAATTTATTCATCCCTTAATAAATAAACCCGACCAATTTATGGTCGGGTAACTTTATATGAAAAAAACTTCTACTATCTACATATTTTTTAATAGAGCATCTGCAGATCGCCCAATATCGCTGGATGGATTCATTTTAACGGTTATTTCAAGCTTCTTTACAGCATCCTTACCCCTTCCAAGACCATTAAGGGCAGTGGCTGCAAGATAATTTACGGCCTGTGCTGTACCGGAAAAATCATCATTCTTTAAAAAATCATTAAAGAGATCAAGGGCATCCACATAAGCCAGAGATTCGAGAAGAAGAGTGCCTTTAAGAACTACAAAATCAGGATAGTATTCAGAATCATAATCACTCTCAACTTTATCAAGATAAGAGAGAGCTCTGCCTGAAGATCCCAGCATATAATAGCTGTACCCAATGTAATAGTTATAATCGGAAAGTTCTTCATCAAAAGCCAGGTCTATCTCCTGGTTAAGAAAATCTATGGCACTATTAAAATCACCATCACCGATCATCACAATTGCTTCATCGATAATCATACTGTCTTCAGAAAGCCATTCAACATCGTCTGTTACAGTGGCGGATCCTCTTACTCCCATAACTGCGGTTTGCACATTGGAACGACTATTATCACCTGACAGAAATTTTTTAAAAACAGGATTATTACTCCAGGCTGAAACCTTCCCTTTCCGGGAAATTAGTTCCCCCAGCTTATATGTACCAGGTTTATTCAGCAGCAGTGTACTACCATCTGCATCTATTTCAACCAGAGAGTTGGCCCCGATTCTTATAGTACTGCTGCCATCTATCATGTCTCCAATAAAAACTTCATACCATGATCCGCCATCTTTCAGATATATATCACCTTCCGAATAAACGAGCATAAGCTCTCCTGCAGTCAATGGGAATACCATTAAAACCAGCAGCATTATTATTACCAGATATTTTTTCAAAACCAACCTCCAGTCACTATTAGAAAACGAGTAACTTATTTATATTCTATCCCATTTTTCTTTAAAACTCAATTTTGACTGATATTTTATATTAATTATTCATAACCTTTCCGC
>JAUVLL010000077.1 GCA_030600745.1 Spirochaetaceae bacterium
AAAGGCATACCTGCAGATTGATCCTGGTAATTCAGTAGTAAAAGATGCTTTTGACTGGGCTGAAGGTATCAGATCAGTTAATACCGTTGTTGATAAACCAATTCCGGATCAGAAACCTATCAATGATGAGAATAAGAACAAAGCAGCTGATATGATAGAAAAAGCTTCTGATTTTTACAACAATGAGGATTATTTTACCGCTCTTTATTATGCAAACATAGCATTTAAACTTGATCCAGCCAGACTTGAAGCACAACGACTGGCCGCTGAATCAAGAGAGGCCATACGGTCGCTGGAACCTGATAGATCCGAAAAAGAAGCTAAAATATATTTTGAGCAGAAGAGGGAAGGATTTGATAAACTGGAGAGAGGAGATCCAATAGGTGCTTATTATATTTTTAATGCGCTTTCAAAAATATCAAATAATGATGGAGATATTCAGGAATTTCTTGAACGCTCAATAACAGAAATTTCTGAAATTTCTTTTTTTACTGAAGAAGCAGAAAACTATGCAACCCTTCCAGGTATCGATGATATCTTTTTTCTTGAAGATGACCTGACACTTGTACATATAGGTAAAATGGTTCTTCTGGATAAGGTGAAAGCATTCTTTTTTAACATAGAAGTTATGAAAATCGATGAAACAGGCGAAATTTCAATACACTATACAGTACCCTATGGTAAATTCCATTCTGATTCAAAGTCAATTATCATACGGGCAATTGACCGGAACAACAGCGATACTGCCGTCACACCCAAATATCTAATTGGTACATCCGGTACCCCTGAAAACCAAATACTTCACCTTACTCCAAAACTTGAAGAACTTGTATATCTGGGGCAGATTTCAAATACTGGTAAGTTAATGAATGTCCTGGAATTATATCATGTTGCTTCTATTTTCAGCAAATATGGTTACATAGAAGAACCTGCACAGATAATGCTTCTTAAAAGGATTCTAAAACCTTTTACTTTTTTAATTATCTCGTTCCTCTCGATCAGTTTGGGCTGGATGCTCAGAATACGTAAATATGGTTTTCCATGGCTTGCTTTTTTACTGATACCGGTTATTCCATATCTTATTAATAATATTCTTTCGATTTACGAGTATGGTATGGAACTGGTACTTGGATTCGCTCTCTTTAAAACAGAGTTCTACATTGCACTTACAATTCTGCTGGTATCCCAGGCAGTAATCCTATTTCTTGCTCTGGTCTCAATTGCAAGCCAAAGGGACTGAGAAATCCGGTTTCCTTTATCCGTACTCCCTTCTCCATCTTTTTATACTCGTTCTATTCTGGCACCTAAAGAGGCAAGTTTTTCTGCAAGGCGTTCATAACCTCTTTCAATCTGGTATACGTTTTGTATCTCGCTTTTACCCTCTGCACACAGAGCTGCTATAACCATTGCCATCCCCGCTCTTACATCCGGAGACACCAATTCTGCTCCCTTTAATCTTGCAGGCCCGCTTACTACAGCACGATGAGGATCACACAGTATTATCCTTGCCCCCATACCTATTAACTTATCAACAAAAAACATTCTGGATTCAAACAGCTTTTCATGGATCAGAACTGTTCCCTCAACCTGTGTTGCCACTACAGTCATTATGCTTGTTAAATCAGCAGGGAATCCAGGCCAGGGGGCATCATCGATCTTTGGTATCATGCCGCCAAGCTCAGGGATAACCCTCATATCCTGACCTGATAGTATTTTGATTGTTGAACCGTCTGTTTCCCAATGAATACCTAGTTTATTAAAAGCAATTTTAGTCATCTGCAGATGTTCAGGTCCTGCTTTCTCAATTTCCAGCTCTCCTCTTGTAACAGCTGCCAAACCAATATAAGAACCAACTTCCATAAAATCAGAGCTTATTTCGAACTCGGTTCCTCCCAGTTTTTTTACTCCATCAATATAAAGTATATTAGAACCGATTCCAGTTATCCTGGCTCCCATAGTATTCAGCATATTACAAAGATCCTGCACATGAGGTTCACTGGCAGCATTCATAATTGAAGTCTTACCCGATGCAAGAGATGCAGCCATTATTGCATTTTCTGTTGCAGTAACCGAAGCCTCATCCAGAAAAATGTCCGTTCCAACAAGCTTATTTGCATTAAGTTTGAACAAACCGTCTATCTCAACCTGCACACCAAGAGCAGTAAAAGCCAAAAAATGGGTATCCAGTCTTCTCCTTCCAATGACATCTCCTCCGGGAGGAGGGAGTAGAACCTTTCCTGTTCTGGCTAAGAGTGGTCCGGCAAAAAGAATCGAGGCTCGAATATTTCTGGCATGTTCTGACTGTATTTCTGATGTTTTTATATCATTTGTTTTTATTTGATATTCCCCGTGATTCCTCCGGGTTACTTTCACTCCCAGAGATTTTAAGACATCAAACATAACATGCACATCTTCAATTTCGGGAATATTTTTTAAAATAACTTCCTCATCAGTTAAGAGAGTGGCTGCTATACACGGAAGCGCGGCATTTTTATTACCGCTTGCCCTTACTCTACCCTTTAGAGGGAAACTACCTTCAATAATATACTTGCTCATTGGGTTACTCTAACTTAAGAAGCAGTTTAGGTAAATAGATAAAGCTATTTCTACTGAATATATTTTCACACAAGTTATGCTTAATTCAGGCTGCCCGAAAGAGTAACAGATGCAATATAGCCATTCTTATTCCAGATAAAATGAGAATTGGGGTTTACGAAACGGATTAGGATTCATCTGTATTCTTGCAGTTCGTATATAGCTGTATCCATCTGAGCAAACAAATCTTACATTAATATTGCATATGTGAAGTGACTTATTTCCAGGAGAATAGGGATTCTCGAGAACCTGTGGAAATAAAATAGAACGGAATTTCTTACAATCTTCAAGTTCATCCTTTTCATAGCTGCCATCGGGAACAAAACGAAAAATCTTCTTCAGCCAGTCTGAATAACTTTCTCCGGAATTTCTGTATACTTCGTAATCCCCGGAACTTAAACCGTGCCTGAAAAATTCATCCATCTGCTCAAATGACAAATAGAGTCTTGACTGCTCAAGAAATCCATTAAGATTACGAACTATGTTTGTGCTACTATATTCTCTGTATTCCCTTCCATTCCACCGATACCAGGTAAGATAGGTTTCATACCCCGTACCCTCTTCAAGACCATCTTCCCAGTCAATTATATCAACAATATTATCTCCATCAATATCATAAGAATCACTGTAGGTGGAGATATTTTCTGCCATGGAAAATAATGAAAACCTGTTATAACTGGAAAAGATTATCCACTCACGATCGGTGCCCTTGACTGTTTGAAATGAAATACTAATTCCCAAAGGAAGATCAGACCCCCCTTTAATTGATACCTTCCGGAAATCACTTATTACAACACTCGAACCAATAGGAATTCTAAACATGGAAATCATCCCGCCCTTGAGCTGAAGAAAAACAGAAAGGAAAAAATCGACAGGCTGTCTTTCATTTTTTAGCAGTTGAGATACATCAGAAAGATTACTAAAGCCTGCATCCAGATTTTCTCTATTTTTTACAACCAGTAAAAATGCATCCCTGTAACCATTCTGATCCAGATCACTGTATATAATTTTTAAACGGCCATTATCATTGGTAACAGGAAGAAAGGATCCGGGTATTGTATCCAGGATAATTCGCTCTATGGCTCTATTCGAAAGTTGAGGATAACTGTCTGATTTCATTGTATCGGAAAACTCATATACAGAATTCTGCGGGACAATAGATTGTTCATCTGCTGTATCAGATTGTGGAACTACTTTCTCTGTTTCAGGCTTCGACTCGATAAATTGCGTATCTTCAGCATTAGGGTCAGGAACAGATCGGCAGGAGATAAATACAAAGGTAATTATTAAGGAAATGAGCACGATAAATCGGACCCAAACAGTTTTTCCAATTCTCATTATCATGTTAATATACCCTTAAATAGAAAAAAAATAAACCATCTCCAGCCCCGAAGAGGCTTCTTAAGAAACAGTTGTTATATTATAATGTAGGAATAATAACAGGATTATATACTAAATGACATAACTAACTCCCCCTTTAGGGGGTCGGGGGGCTAAATGGCAGAATATGCACTTGAACTGAAATATAAAGGTAAAACCATCTTCTCAAGTAATGGAAAGTGGCTTTACCCCCTGTTCGACCTGGAGAAGTTCCTTGAGAAAGGGAATTATGACCCGGATGAACTCATTCTGTACGATAAAATAATTGGAAAAGCTTCTGCATTTATGATAATTCGTCTGGGAATAAGAAAAGTGAAAGGCGGCGTAGTAAGTAAACCTGCAGAAACTGCGTTTAAAAAATGGGATGTGGAATATAGTACGGAAAAGCAGATTGCCTTAATAGATTGCAAAACCGAGAAATTACTTATGGATATATCTGATCCTGAAGAAGTTTATCAAATAGTCAGGACAAGAGCGGGGATAAAATAAAATGATCGAACCTTATTATTTATCAATTGATCTTGGAGCGGGACAGGGAACAAAAGTTGCAGTTTTTAAGGGTGTTCATAATCAGATAATTGAATCGACCCTGCCAATCACAAATTATGGTCCGGATTTTATATCTTACTGTTCTTCACTTGAAAAACATATAATATACCTGGTAAAAAAGACAGGTTTATCAATTAAAGATATAAATTCCATTGGCATTGCTACTGCCGGAATTCTTAAGAATGATGGTACATTTCTTCTTATCGCAAATATACCGGCATTTAAAAATAACAATCTGAGAACAACCCTTGAAAATATATTTAATCTGCCAACAGCAATCGATAATGATGCAAATGCAGGTGCTCTTGCAGAGTGGAGTGTTTTGAAAATGGAACTTCTGTACTGGGTGTTCGGAGGAGGATGGGGTGGTGCATGGATATCCAAAGACGGAGTAATAAATTTCCCGTCAACAGACTGGCAGGGATATGATGGAGATCTCCACCTGACTAACGAACCGGGATATGCAATTCCCCTTAATAAAATGGATATAAGGACTCTGTTCTTCGAAGTGAACGGTTCGTATGAACGATTTGAAGATATCCTGCAGAAAGAAATGGGTTCAGATGCACTTATTGGTCCTGGTGGAGATACAACATCTTTAAGAGCAGAAACCATACTCTCAGGACCTGGCCGGTTAAGATTATTCAAGGCTATAGTGGGAGATGATGACTTTTATGAAAGATTTCTTGATTTAAGTGAAACTGAAAAAATATCAAATCCTTCAGTAGCAGGCAAATATATTAGCAAACTGTCCAGCATGAGGGTTGAGTCAGCTATTAACACCGACAGACTCTATGGCAAAATACTGGCATATGCCACCAGAAAATTAATTAAAGCCAGCCAAAAAGACGGTCTTCCTGAAAATATCCCAATCTGCCTTGGAGGAAAACCAAGTTATGCATTACCATACTTTGGCCCGTCGACTCAGCGTGTTTTGGGGAAAATGGGTCTTATGAATTATCTCCGCCCCTCTGTAATTGATGAAAGAGGAATAAATGCAAATCTTGTCGGTGCAGCTGTCCTTGCAGCCAGGAAGATAGGGACTATCTGATCTGTTATCAGATCCTGAAGGAATGTACACTCCTTCAGGACCATAAAAGGCAATCTACCTGCAGCAAATTTCTCTTGCAACAGATTCTGCAGCAACAATCGCCGGATACATAGTAGGAGCTGCAGTTAACAGTGGATGTGTACCAAACTGCATGGTAACAATATCAATTGCACTCAGTCCCTGCTGAATGGCCATACCAAGAATGTTGATCAGCTCACCTGCAGATTTACCAGTTGCTACCTGTGCCCCCAGGAGTACTCCTCCGCTTTTAGAAAAGATAAGCTTAACAGTCTGAGGAGACGCATCAGGTATACTCCCCGGATGTCTGTCAACAGCAGTGAATTTTCCTACCTTTATCTCAAATCCTTCACTTTTTGCAGTTGCCTCTGTAATTCCGGCAGCACCCATTGCCATCCCCTCGATTGCAGATGAAAATATTGAGATATTCCCCTTATTCTGCTTAATAAGTCTAATTCCAAAGAGATTCATACCTGCAACGCGTGCATCGAAGGTTGCAGTAGATGCAAGCATTAATCTGGTAGCTTTTCTGGTAAAGAAGTCTTTATGTTCAGCACAGTCTCCCACAGCAAATATATCAGGAATCGAAGTTCTCTGATATTCATCTGTCCAGATTGAATTGTACCTGCCCATATAGAGGCCGGCTTCGGTTGCAAGTTCAGTACAGGGTTTATACCCAATCGACAGTATAACAGCATCTGCCTTCAGGAGATCACCATTATCCAGTTCAACAGATGTTACATGCCCGTTCTCACCATTAAGTCGCATTACCTTATGACCAGTCTTTATATTCATACCCCTGGAAACCAATTGTTTATTAACAATTTCTGAAATATCCTCATCAAAAGCCAGAGGTAAAACTCTTTCCAGCGCTTCTACCAGGATCACATTCTTCCCCTGCTGACGGAGTTCATCACTCATCTCCACACCGATAAATCCTGCTCCAATGATAACCACATTTTTAGCTCTGGAAATAGGCTCCATAATTTTTTTCAGATATTCATAATCTTTTGGGATAATAAATATACCTTCCTGATCTACTCCTTCTATAGGAGGGACAAAGGGGGTGGAGCCTGTTGCGAATACTAATTTATCGTATTCGATTTCAGTCTTTCCTGTCAGAACTTTTTTAACTTCTGTATCAACTTTTTTTACTTCTTCTATTAGAAAATCAACACCAAGTTTTTTTATAGGATCAATTCCGACCTTATCATCATCGATTGATTTTAAGGTAGAAAATATGTACGGAATCCCACAGGGAACCAGAGATATTTCCTCTTTTCTAACAATTAGAACACTTTTATCAGGATGTGACAATTTTGCAGTCTTAGCAGCTATAAGACCTGCTGCAGAACCACCAATAATTACAACATCATATTTCATAAACACCTCCAAGCAAATTATAAATACAGTATAATACTTTAATTTAATTAAATAAAGCGTTTATTGGTTTTATTTTCACAATATATTAATCATAGTCACATATAAATACACATATATATCTGTATCACAATATTTCTTTTTTATTTTATCTTAAACTTATTAACCTCACTCTCTAAAGATACCGAAGCATCATCGAGAGTATTTGTAAGATTAGTTAATTCATTCAAAGCTATAGATATCTCTTCCGTTCCGGAAGAAATCTCATCCATAGATCCAAGAGCTTCAGAAGAGACTCTGGTAAGCATTTGCATAGATTTTACTATAGAAGCAGTACCATCAGACATCTTATCAGATCCATCCTTAACTTCAACTGTAATATTGTTTAAAAGATGCATGGCTTCAAGAATCTGTTCTCCACCCTTTGACAATTCCAGAGTCGATGTATCAATTTCTGCAAGAGCTTCAGAAACTGCTATAACCTCTGTAAGTATCTCTTCAAATGCGGAACCTGTTGCCTTACCGGAACCGGCTGCGGCAACAATTTTGCTTACTATCTCATTAAGTTCCTGTCCAATTCCCTTGGCATTTTTTGCAGAAGTTTCGGCAAGTTTTCTAATCTCATCTGCAACTACTGCAAAACCCTTTCCGGCATCCCCCGCATGAGCTGCCTCTATGGCCGCATTCATTGACAGGAGATTAGTCTGAGAGGCTATTCCATTTATTACATCTACCATTTCAGAAATGACACCAATACTGCCGTTTACATCATCTACAATTTTAGTTGTTTCGGAGAGTTTTGTACCCCCGGATTTTGTTATAACAACCAATTTATCAGTTGCTTCCTTTTTAGCTCTGGTTATTCCTGCTACATTAACTAAAGATGCTACCATTTCATTAATTGATGCAGTTGACTCTTCTACTGCACTGGATTGTTCTTCAATCTGTTTTCCCAGATTACCGATAACTCCCTGTATTTTGGTAATCTCCTCTGATGTTGAATATATGTTTTCATCCAGAGTTACAAACTGATTTTTTACGCCACTGACATTGGCAGATATTTCTACCACTGCAGCAGATGTTTCTTCGGCCGTTGCAGATAAAGATTCCTTTGCATCCACTGTAAGTTTTGTAGCAGATTTTATATTAACCATAAGCTGTTTCATCTTATGTAGAAAATTATTAAAACTTTCTGCAAGCATCCCTATTAAATCTGTGGATAATACTTCAAGATCCCTTGTCAGATCCCCCTCACCTTTGGCAATATCTTCCAGCATATCTTTGACTTTCCCTAAGGGGCGTACAACAATCAGGGTAACAATGAAATAAATAATAACAGACATAACTATAAATACTGAAATGAAAATAATTACCAGCACCTTCATTAATTTCTGAAATGGAGCAAGATAGGGGTCCACATTTGACAAGCTCCCATATATCTCTTCTCCTGAAAATCTATAGGTTACCAGATGTTCTCCGGTATCATCCTGAAAAACAAAGCTCCCATTACCATTCTCACTGTTGAGTACTCTTTCACCCCAGATAAAATCTGCGACATTCTTTCCCACAACTGTATCATTCGGATGATTTTTAATAACTCCTTCACGGGACATAATAAAAGGAAAACCGCCATAATTATCCACTTTGAACTTCTTAATAGCTATCTGGAGATCGAAGTTTCTTTCTGCAGTACCCAGTTCGTCAGGTGTTACACCTATCTGGATTATCCCGGGGAATTTTTTACCTGCAACACCAATATACTGGAAAAGAACATTATCAGCCTCTCTGAGTTGAGGTTCCTGTGCAAGTTCATAAAAAGGATCGGTTAAGGCATCGAGAAACGGTATAGTCTGTTCTGATGTATTAAAATCAAACCCGTAGAAGGCAGGAATGTTACCCCACCTTAGCACACCATTTGCATCAGTAACATGAATCTCTTCTACTCCAATATCATCAACAAGTTTCTGGAAATTTTCCGCACTCCGATTAAATCCATTACTCTCCACAACGTTCCTTACCGAACGGGTTATCCTTAAAAAATTATTATTCAGACTGGATTTAAGGAGATCGATGGAAATTTCAGATTCTGCAGCCTTCTGCATAAATACAGTAAGAGCAACATCTGTTTTTTCCTTCATTATATCCATTAAAATATTTTCATAAGAAATTCTTGAAATGGAAAAAATAGTTAAAAATGCAATTATTAATACAACTACAACAGGAATAGAAAATTTTAATTTAAGTCCGAATTTCATACAGGCCCCTTTAATATCACTATATATGACAAATTAATCATATATCTCTATTCAGTATACCATATAAAAAATTATATTGAAATATTTTTACTTGCAATCAAACAAAATCAATACTATTCTAAGATTAGAAATCTAAAAAGGAAAATCAAGGGATAATTATGAAAATTTTTATATTTATGACCATTTTATTATTACTTGTAACCTCCGGTACTCTATTCTCAGCAGAAATTTCAACTTATTTTGGTGCAGTCGGTGCATATTATTTTGATGATAACAAAGGCGACACTATTAACAATGGTTTTTCACCTATATCATATTCACCAGTAACAAACCCCGGTACTTATCCCCTGGCTGCAGGAGATGACGGCAGAGATCTTGGAAGCGGCTGGGGTGGAGCAGAGGCAAAAACATCTATCACCCACAAAATAAAAGTACCCTTTATGCAGGGGACCGGTGTAATGACTTCGGACAACAGTATTCTTTATCAGCTTAAGGGAGAGCTTTCACCAGTTTCTATTAATGCTATTTTCTCTACTACCATAACTCCCATAGCTTTTCTTAACTTTCAGGCAGGAGCCCAGATTGGAACGGGTTGGAATTTCTTCGGACTATTTAATGGGCTCGGACTTAATAACGATGGAACAGGTATTCCTGAAAAAGAACCTGTACCAGGTGTCATGGCAAAATCCTGGCTGTCCGGAACCTTCCAGTTTGACCTTGGTGCAGTTATTCCCGGGGAATGGACCCATATTATTACGGCTGCAACAGCCAAAGGGGAATATAAATACTTCTCTGATGCAGGAAAAGGTGATGCCTGGCAGTATGAAGCGGACACAGGAGAAAACTTTAATGGTTTCAGTTTCTTAGGATCCTATATTTTAGGTTATAAACTACCATATAAGGTAAATACAGTTGCCTTCCTTGTTGAAACAGAACAGATGTTAGGCGCTAACCAGGATATGTCTTCCTCGGATTCTGTTGATTGGGGATCAGATTTTACACAGGTGACATTTGGTCCAATTGCCAATATTAAGTTATCTGAAAACAGCAGTTTACTTATTCTCCTTCAGTTCCGTACTGAAAAACTATATACCGATGCAACAGTTTATAATAATTACTTCCGTAACAGAGAGTATGACGGAACTTATGTTGACTTTAGAAGAATTGCATTTTCCTATTCGAAGAAATTTAAATAGATATATAGGATTAATCCAAACTGGTT